>JANNNN010000191.1:0-2971 GCA_031398555.1 Planctomycetia bacterium
CTAACACCAAACGGCAAGCCGTCGATACGCTCTGAAGCTTTCGCGGCACTTTTGGGCGCTAGTGCCGGTTCCGGTATTGGGTGGCTCATATGGCTCGGAACGAGCAACATTGGAGTGGCTATTGGAATGGCAGGTCCAATAGCCGCACTCACGAACATCATCGTCCGCAAAAGCACAAAATGACAGGTATTTCTGTGGCACTCGTAGCGACGATTCTACTCGATCGCAGCCGAACATTTAGAAGGATTAGACACTGCGGAGAAGGCGAAGTGGGACCTTCGGCGGGGGGGTGAGTAACTAGCTGGTGTGGACTTGCCATCTGTCCTGAATTGATCGGTTTTCATTGATTTTCGTATTAGTTGGTATTGAAGATGCTCAATAGGCGAAACGTCCAACGATCGAATACACACTACGATCGAAAAATTCCCGAATTCCAGCATAGCTACAGGCGGCTACTGTTCGAGCAACTTGATCCCCGCATCGTCCTAGCCAGTGACACCGTAACGATTTACGCGGCCGGCGCAACCGGACAAGAGTCGATGGAACTGCTCATCGATGGCGTTACCGTCCAAACCTGGAATAATGTCGGCGGTGACTACTTCAACCGCGTTTTCGAAACTTATTCCTACACCGCCTCCAGCACACTGTCACCCGACCGTATCCGCGTCGCCTTCGCAAATGACTTGTATGAACCAGGTGTAGTAGATAGAAATCTTCGTATCGACCGAATTCAAATCAACAACATCGTTTTTGAAACCGAAGCCGAGACGGTTTTCTCGACTGCAACCTATTTGGAAATTGATGGCATCCAACCTGGCTTCAGGAAATCGGAGTTCCTGAACGCAAATGGTTACTTTCAGTATTCCATGAATAGTGGATCAACAATTCACGTCTTCGCCGCTGGCCAAACAGGCAACGAAAACATCGAACTCCAAATCGACGGACAAGTTGTTGCCGCATGGAATCAAGTCGCAGGCAATATCGACTCTCGCCAGTGGATTGAATTCACCTACCGAGCGGCAACCCATGTCACCGCCAGTCAACTTCGAGTCGCATTTACAAATGATTTTTATGTGCCGCCAATCGACAATAACGTCGCCATCGATAAGATCATCCTTGATGGCGTGACCTACGAATCCGAGGCCCCGACAACCCTTTCAACAGGCACCTACGTTGCCGCTCAAAACCAAATCGCAACTGGTTTCTGGGAGACTGAGAACCTCAACGGCAATGGGTATTTTCAGTACGCTAATCGAACATGGAACCCAGGCACTCTCGGGCTGGACAAGAGCATCTATTCCGTGAATGAAAATGCCGGAAGTGTTGCGATTGCTGTCGTGCGCACCAATGGCAGCGACGGTCCGGTCAGCCTGAACTATCGAACCAACTACGGTACAGCCTTCAGCGGCTCGGATTACACCAGCCAAACTGGAATCACGACTTTTCTGGCTGGCGAAACTCGTAAAACGATCAATATACCGATACTGAACGATACTGCCAAAGAATCCCCTGAGAATTTCAGTTTCGTCATCGACAATCCAACTGGCGGCGCTGCACTCCTCGCGCCTCGCACCGCAACCATCACGGTCAACGACGATGACTTAGTACTGCCCAACTATGTCAGTTTCGCGACCGGCAATGGACTCAAACTCAACGGCTCGACTACCATCACATCCAGCACGCTTCAACTCACCAGCCAATCCCGCAACCGTACCGGCAGTGCATTTTACACAACGGCCATCCCACTGAACGTCGATACCTCGTTCAGCACACAATTCCAGTTTCGAACCACGGGTTCCACATCAGGTGGCAGCGGACTGACGTTTGCCATCCAAAACTCCAGTTCCGGAGCCAGCGCAATCGGCAGCGGAGCGGCCAACTTGGGTTACGGCAATATCGCCAAGAGCTTTGCGATTGAATTCGATACCGATCTCAACCCCGGCGATCCTAACAATAACCACGTCTCGATGTGGCGAGATGGAAATATGGGCAACTCGCTTTTGACCCGCACTTCGTCGATTGACTTCAACAGCGGTTCGACCATCTCTGTGTGGGTCGATTACAACGGCGAACGCGACTCACTGTCCATGTACATCGCATCGGTTAACACAAAACCGAGTGTTGCTTTCGCAACCCTTGCCGTTGATCTTCCTTCGATTCTCGGGAACCAAGCCTTCGTTGGATTCACCGCAGCGACGAGCTCTGTATACAACGCACATCGAATCGCAAGCTGGAGTTTGAACCTCAACAGGCCAACCGGAACTGTACCGCTCGTTCCACCAGATCTCGTCCAGGAAACCGTCCTGTCTGGTTTGATTCAACCCACCGCAGCCCAGTTCTCCGCCGATGGACGCAATCTCTATGTTGCTCAAAAAGATGGTCTTGTTCGCGTAATGCGCGACGGTCTTCTCCAGTCTGCCCCATTCATTGATATCCGAACTCAAGTCAACAATGTTTCAGACCGCGGACTGCTCGATATTGCATTGCATCCTAACTTCGCCGCTAACCCTTACGTCTATCTACTATTCACCTACGATCCACCCGAAGTCTTTCAAAATGCGGGAATGGCCGGACCAGATCAAGTCGGCAACCGCGCGGGACGCTTGATTCGCGTCACCGCCGACCCAGCCACAAATTACACCACGGCGATTCCCGGTAGCCAAGTCATTCTTCTTGGCACAAACAGCACTTGGAACAATTTCAACGCTTTCATCGACAGTACTAACGATCTGCTCGCGGCACCTGCTGGACTCAACCCCGACGGCAGTTACGTCCGTGACTTCATCGCCTCCGACAGCCAATCGCACACCGTCGGTTCATTGGCATTTTCCACCGATGGTGCTCTGTTTGTATCGATCGGCGACGGAGCTTCGTATAACCACGTCGATCCGAGAGCCACCCGCGTTCAAGATATCGATTGCTTGTCAGGAAAAATTCTCCGCATCGATCCACTCACCGGCCAAGGACTGGC
>JANNNN010000229.1:0-2665 GCA_031398555.1 Planctomycetia bacterium
TTTAACCAAGCAAGCCTTTCAAAAGCTAAACCAAGCGCTCGAGCGTCAGGCCGGCATCGAAAAGTGGTCGGTAATCATCCGTCCGCAGCTATCGGGCTCCGCGCCGTAATCAGCCGGACCTTCGAGATACAGTTGCCTTAGAATCTTGTCGAAGGCGAAAAGGCTCCGGTGCAAGTACGATAGCCTTGAACTGTCTTCACACCAAGGACCTTCCGACTCAATTCGGCAACATGGGAAAGTTACCAGCTACCAACCTCCCTCATGCGCTCGCACCGAGAGTGTCGGCGACGTCTTACGGACGCGTCGTTTCTGGAACGCCGGTCAACAAGTCAACGACAGCTTGGCGAATGTCGGGGGCTCGCATCAGCGACTCACCGACCAACATTCCTTGAATGTTATTGGTTTGCAATTTCAGCGCGTCAGCATGCGTCGCGATGCCGCTTTCGCCGACTACAATTTGGTCGTGTGGAATTCGCTTTCGCAGCTGAATTGTATGCTCTAGGCTCACTTCGAAAGTACCCAAGTCACGGTTGTTGATTCCAACCAACTCAGTACCCGTGTTGAGCACATTGTCCAGGTTTACCGCATCATGGAGTTCGATGAGGGCCACCATTCCAAGCTCGCGAATGAGTTGATAGAGGCCACGAAGTTCCTGACGACTGAGGCATTCAGCGATCAGTAGGACTGCATCCGCTCCAGCAACTCTGGCTTCGAAGACTTGGTAGGGATGAATCACAAAATCTTTTCGAAGCACTGGCAATGACACCGCCTGCTTGACCGCTTTCAGGTAATCGAGATGACCTTGGAAATAATCCACGTCGGTCAAAACGCTCAAGCAACTCGCACCGCCGGCCTCATAGGCCTGTGCGATTGCTACCGGGTCAAAGTCCTTTCGAATGATCCCCTTCGATGGGCTGGCCTTCTTAACTTCTGCGATCAAGCGTATAGGGGGGCCACTTCGAAGTGGGGCGAGGAAGTCGCGCGGCGGCGGTGCGGTCTGAGTGGCGGCCATAAGATCACGAAGTGGTCGTTGTCGAATGGCAACTTCCACTTCTTTCTTCTTGGTGGCGATGATCCTTTGGAGAATGTTCGGCATTGGCGCGAGTTCGCTTGGTTGCGAGCATCAATTTTTTGGGATCATTGATGCACGAAGGTGTTAATGCTTGAAGTGACGCACTCCGGTAAAAATCATTGGAATGCGGTGGTGATTGCAGGCCGCAATGACTTCGTCGTCGCGCCGTGAACCGCCAGGCTGAATGATGCCTGCAATCCCCGCCTGAGCCGCGGCTTCGATCGAATCTGGGAAAGGGAAAAATGCATCGGAAGCCAAAATGCTGCCGCCCGCCCGCTCGCCTGCTTTTCGAATCGCGATCTCGACACTATCTACGCGACTCATTTGTCCCGCGCCCACTCCGACTAGAGAAGCGTCGCGAGCGAGCACAATGGCATTGCTCTTTACATGGCGCACCATCTCCCAACCAAATCGCAAATCGTCCAACAAGTCTTCAGGCAAACTGACGTCAGTGACCGTTTTCCACTGCGTATGGAAGGCGGGCAACGTGTCGGCTTCTTGCACGAGCGCCCCGCCGACAACGAATCGAATAGTGATCTCCTGTCCCATCTCGGTTAGTCGTCCGACTTGCATCAAACGAACGTTATCGCGCCACTTGGGCTTCGTGGTCAGAATGCCAACTGCGCCCGCTTCGAAGTCCGGGGCGATGATCGCTTCTATAAAGCGGCCAGGCTCGGCGAGCACTTCAGCGGTCTCTACATCCACGGTGCGGTTGAAGCCGAGCACACTGCCAAAAGCGCTGACTGGGTCGCCATCGAGGGCTTTCCGAGTTGCCTCCCCAAGGCGTTCGCAGGTTGCGGCACCGCAAGGATTGTTGTGCTTAATAACGACTGCTGCGGGCTGGCCAAAACAGCGTACAATTGCCAATGCGCTATCGAGATCCAGCATGTTGTTGTACGACAGCTCTTTGCCGTGAATGTGCCTGGCACTGACGATACTGGCGGAACGATCGCGCGGAATGCGATAGACGGCACCTTTCTGATGCGGGTTCTCGCCTTGACGTAATTGAAGTTTACGCTCGAGCCGTACTGTAAGATGAGCTGGAAAATCGCCCTCCGTCGATTCGCTTCTAAAATAGTCAGCAATCGCTTGATCGTAGTTGCACGTCATCGCAAATGCTTCAGCGGCCAGCTTGCGCCGCAGCGCTAGCGAAGTCGTACCACGCTCTTCAATGTCTGAAAGAATTGAGCTGTACTGTTCTGGGCGGGTCGCCACAGCCACCCAGTGATGATTCTTCGCCGCAGCGCGAATCAGCGAAGGACCGCCAATATCAATCTGCTCGATGGCCTCATCGCGACAAACACCCGGTCGGGCGATGGTGGCTTCGAAAGGATAAAGGTTGACAACCACCAAATCGATGGCTTGGATGTCCTCGTCTTGCATCGACAATAGGTCGCTCGCATTGTCGCGTCTAGCCAAGATGCCGCCAAAGATCTTTGGATGCAAGGTCTTCACGCGACCGTCCATCATCTCAGGAAAGCCGGTGTATTCCGTCACGTCGATCGCATCAACTCCATGATCCGTCAAGTGTTTGTAAGTACCACCTGTCGAGTAAATCTGAACTCCGCTAGCCACTAATCCAGCGGCGAAGTC
>JANNNN010000246.1:0-4843 GCA_031398555.1 Planctomycetia bacterium
CCATCCGAACGAGTTGGTTCAAATCGGCGACGAGATCGAAGTCAAGATTCTCGGTGTCGATCCAGCGGGTCAACAGTTGTCGCTTGGTATCAAGCAGACCGTTGCCAACCCATGGGATACTGTCATGGACAAGTACCCAGAAGAAGCGATTGTGACGGGCAAGGTTCGCAACCTCACCAACTACGGTGCGTTCGTCGAACTGGAGCAAGGCATCGACGGTTTGCTGCACGTCAGCGACATGTCATGGACTCGCAAAGTCAGCCATCCGAGCGAAGTTGTGGAAAAGGGGCAAGAAGTTCGCTGCCGCGTGTTGTCGGTCGACCAAAGTCGTCGCCGAATTGCACTTGGTCTCAAGCAGCTTGATCAGGATCCATGGGTTAGCACGATTCCCGAAAAGTACCAACCAGGACAGCTGGTTAAGGGCAACGTTACCAAGATCACCAACTTCGGTGTATTCGTGGGACTTGAAGATGGACTCGAAGGCTTGCTGCACATTTCTGAGCTGGCCGATCACAAGATCGAGAACCCAGAAGAAGTTGTGAAAGTTGGCGACGAGATCGAAGTCAAGGTTCTGCGAGTTGACATCGACGAGCGCAAGATTGGTTTGTCTCGCAAGCGTGTTGACTGGGCTGCCGAACAGGAAGAAGCTGCCGCTGCAGCCGAAGCCAAAGAAGCTACCAAGGATGCCAAGCAAGACAACAAACCAACTCAAGAGCTTAAGGGTGGTGTTGGTTCGGAAGGTCCACTGTTCGGTTCGGGTCCGACTGCTGAGTAATAAGCTCGGTTGTTTGATTGATCGTTAAATACTAAACGCCGCGTCTTTGATGCGGCGTTTTTTATTGGTGCGTAGGGCGTGCAGATCGCGATGCCCCATTCCGCTTCTGATGTTACTTGACCAAAAGGCTTCTTCACAACCGCCACGCCACCAATTAATTCAGGCCCAATGGTGGGGCACTCTAGTAATGGAAAAAATATACAAAAATGGGTGGATTTTTCTTGCAATGTGATTCTGAAACTGCTTTAATCACTCCTGTCAGCGGTTAGTGCCCCCTTAGCGGGTCCTCCTCCAGGAGTTTGGCAATGCGACAACAGCTCAACAGCTCAACAGCTCAACAGCTCAACAGCTCAACAGCTCAACAGCTCAACAGCTCAACAGCTCAACAGCTCAACAGCTCAACAGCTCAACACTGTGCTATGGTGTTTGATTGTGGCTATCGCGGGCTGCGAATCGCGTTTGTCAGCAACTGATGAGCGTCGATTAAATTTGCGGCAAAGTAGTCCACTCGCTGCTCGCATAGACGCTGGGTTGGTGTTCGTGGATCGATCTGGGTATTTTTGCCTTCCACTTGAGCGGGTCGGTTTGGATTCTGGGGAAGTGGTTGAGACGCTGAATTCTTCATGTGACTGTGTGCGACCTAGCTTGGTTGAGTATAAATCCGCAGGTGGCACGACCGCTCGTGGAGTCATGCTTGAGTATGTCGCCGAAGTGGGTTCAGGAGGTAGCGACGTAAGACCAGCGAATTTAGGCGTAGTTATCGAAATTGGACTGAGCGCTGGCAGGAAGCAAAAATTTACGTTTGAGTTACTGCACACCGCTTTCGCAGCGCAGGAGCGTCCATGATGTTGAACGCTTCAGCTCTAAAATTTGCCGCGACGCTCTGGCGTCGTGATAATCGCGGTCGTCGCGCTGCATGCAATCACGTCGGCGGAGCGGCGTGGCACACTCATGCACGAGGTTTTACGCTGGTTGAATTGCTAGTGGTGATCTCGATTATCGGGGTATTGATCGGCCTGCTGTTGCCAGCAGTCCAGGCCGCTCGTGAAGCAGCCCGGCAAACACAGTGCCGTTCGAATTTGAAGCAGCTTGGATTGGCTGCACTCAATTTCGAATCGGCTCAGCGACGTTTTCCTTCTGGCGGCTGGGGCTACCAGTGGCAGGGGTTTGCGGATATTAGTTCAGCGGCGGGACAACCGGGCAGTTGGACTTACTCGCTGCTGCCTTACCTAGAACAGTCATCGCTATACCAGTTGGGAAGTTATCAAAGCCCGACTGCCCAGCGCCATCAAGACTTGCAGAAACGGATAAGCACGCCTGTTCCCATTTACAGTTGTCCGTCGCGGCGCGGCGGCGAATTGCAGCAGTTTGATCCGAATTGTCCGAGTTGCTCGCAGCCCATCGGCACTAGCTCAGTCCTGCCGGGCACTGTGCGCAGCGACTATGCGATCAACGCGGGTGACGGAGCACCGGACTTGAAACAGTTGCAAAGTTGGCCACTGAATTTTTGGGGGCCATCCGATTTGGCTGAGGCCAACACGTTGACACGAACCAACACGTGGCCGCAACCTCCCAGCGACTGGACCGGGGTTAGTTGGCTGCGACGCGGAGTGCGTTTGGCGGAACTGACTGATGGCATATCGAATGTCTTTTTGCTCGGTGAAAAGTATGTGATGCGAGGTGCCTACGAGACAGGACTCGATTGGGGCGACAACGAACCGCTGTACGGAGGTTTCAACAACGACAACCATCGCAGTACGCATCCGCACTGGCCGTTGATGCAAGACCGCCGCGGAGTGATGTCGATCGGCAGTTTTGGTTCAGCGCATACGAGTGGTGTCAGCTTTGTGTTGGCTGACGGTAGTGTACAGCGAGTTCCTTATACCATTGATTCTCAAGTTTATCGTTTACTTGGCAATCGCCGCGATGGCCAAACCGTGGAGGTCCCGCAATGAGTCAAGTTGAATTGAACGGCTTGCCTACTCAAGCTCGCGAACAGCCGCATTGCGACAGCCCTGCGTCGCGCCTTGAGCAGCCGCAGTGCGATAGCACTCGCGTCCATCACGACGAATCGACTAATTCGAACATACTTGTGTCCGTCGTGATGCCGTGCCTGAACGAAGCTCGCACCGTTGCCGCCTGCATTGATCAGGCTCACGCAGGCTGCCAAGCCGCCTTAGCAATGCGCAACGAGCCTCTCATCGCACTGCAAGCCGAAAGCGCCATGATGACCTCGTCTCCCCTCGCCCCGTACGCGGGGAGAGGGGTCGGGGGTGAGGGGTTATTAGCTACCTCTCAAGACATTGCCTTACCCAAAGATTACTGCCCAATCTTCACCTACGAAATCATCATCGCTGACAATGGCAGCACCGATGGTTCGCAAGCAATTGCTGAAGCCCACGGAGCCCGGATTGTCCACGTCTCGAGAAAAGGCTACGGCGCCGCGCTCTTAGGCGGCTTCGCTGCGGCTCGAGGTAAATACATCGTCATGGGGGACTCCGATTGCAGCTACGACTTCGGCGAGATTCCCCGATTCCTCGACAAGCTTGAAGGGGGCTATGACCTTGTCATGGGCAACCGCTTTACAGGCGGCATCATGTCTGGTGCAATGCCCTGGCATCATCGCTACATTGGTAACCCAATACTAAGCGGCATCGGACGTTTGCTTTATCGCACGCCTTGTCGCGATTGGCACTGCGGGTTGAGGGCATTTGATCGAGAGAAGTTTGAGAACGCGGAACTTCGAAGCGCGGGGATGGAACTTGCAAGTGAGATGCCTCTGCGCGCATCCCAAAGTGGTCTTCGGGCATTGGAGATTCCCGTAAAACTATATCCGGACGGCCGCGATAGACCTCCCCATCTAAGAAGCATTCGTGACGGAGTGAGGCATTTAAGTGTACTGTTGTGCATGTCATCGCGGCGAATGCGTGAATCGCTAGTGTTGTGTTTTGTTTCGCCGGTCGCGTTGCTCGTTTCGCTGTGGTTCTTTGATTTTTTTAGCTCGCTCGAAACAGAAGTGGTTTTCCCCGATCCAGTTGCCCTTGACGAACAGAGCTTTACGGACGGGTTGGCTCAGTTCAATTGTGTGATCAATAGCCCCAAGAGACTATCGATCCTCGGTGTGAAAACGTCTTGCGGTTGCATATGGTCCGACGATCCGCCTTTGGTTGTTGAAAAAGGCGAGTCGAAGGCAATCCAGTTTAATGTTGATCGAAGTAAGTCGCGGGCAAAAGCTAATATTCCATTAGAATTGCAGGTTACCTTCCTTACAAACGGCGAAGCCGAGTCAATTGTAAAAGAATTTACGATTGTACCGGCCATGGATTTTTAAGGAATCGTTTTATCATTCATGTCCCGTAACCTTTGGATTCGGCAAGGGATACTGATTGTTTTTTGGTGTTTGTGTTTAGCAGCTGCTGTTTCTATTTAGGAGAAAGTTTGATGAATGTTAGATTTGTTGCTCGAGCAGCTTGTAGTTTGTGGTTAATTGCGTGCTTTGCGGGCCTCGTCTCTGCAAGAGATTGCGGCGGTTGCGGTGCTCCCACCAGTGGTAGTAAGCGGTGTGATGGTAGTAGCAATCCCAGTGGCGAGTGCCCGAACAAGCAGTGCGCAAAGGACGGCAGTGGAGCGTGCGATGCCGGTTGTTCTTGCGGTGCTGACAATAAGCCTAACGCGGCATGTGGTTGTACGTAGAGCCATGACATATCTTCAACACGGCGGGTCGGATCATTCCGACTCGCCGCCGTTATACTCGTGTTAGCGATAGTCTGCGAAGCTACCAAAAGGTTTTTTGATGTACCATCTTTCCTCGGAGTTACGCTTGCTGATCCGTACATTCACCGTCCTGGCATTAGCATTGCCACAGTGCATGAGTTTCGGTCAGGAAGTGATTCCGAATGAAGCCATCGCAGGCTGGCGGGAGATGGCAAAGGCGGTTGAAACGCTGCAGTTCACGATGCGATTTACGGATAAAGCTCAGCGCATCAGGAATGAGTACGTGTGTTCGATGCAGGGTGCATTAGAGAAATGCGAGTTTAAAAGAAGTGATGCAAGAGGGGAGGTTGAAGA
>JANNNN010000254.1:0-13604 GCA_031398555.1 Planctomycetia bacterium
GCTTTCTTAGCGGCTTCGAAAAATCAGATACATGAACTCACTTTGAAAAGTCTCGAGTTCAACCCAGTGTCAGACGAGATCCAACTTGTGCTTCGCCTGTCTGGAATCGCGCTGCCATGATCGACCTGCGTTTCAACTATATCGTCGAATCTCGCGAGCACCTCGCGACCTTCGAACAGTCACTTCTCGCACTTGAAAAAGCCCCAAGTGGAGCCGTTTCTAAAGCGTTGATTGAAGATGGGCTGAGGGCCATCCATTCTTTCAAGGGTGACTCAGGGTTTCTTGGTTTCGCTGCTGTTAGCAGCCTAGCACACAATATTGAAAACGTGCTAGAAGATTACCGCAACGGCGATGAAGTTCCGAACTCAGAAACGCTGGAAGCGTTATTGGCCGCTCGCGATCTCTTAGTCGTTCAGTTAGAAGATTTAGATCATCCCGATGCGTCCCGAAACTCGGAGATGATTGGTCGGTTGCAGGCCCTTGAAGCCCGAGCCGCATCGGATATCACTATCGACGTTTCTCTCCAACATTGGCTTGCCGGAAATCCAAATTCATCGGTCCTCGATTTCTTTCGCTCCTTGGATCGGCTCGGTGTGTTGCGAAATTCACAACTGCATATTGGCAGTCACTCACTCTCGCAAGACGGTTGGAACCGCGATTGCCAACTCCGGCTGAGTGGAAGGCTGGAAACCAAGCAATCCCGTGAGTTGGTACTGAAATGGCTCGCGGGCGAAAGCAGCGTCTCTAATTCCACAGGGCATGGCGATCAATCCCAGGAAAAAAGGGTGCAGATTTCGCTTTCCGAATGGTATTCCAATGCAGGTTCGTTGGTGGACTTGTTTCGCGAAATGAGTTTGCGCGGCAGCATTCAACATCCGAAGTTAACGTTCGGCGCAGTGGATTTGGTTCTTGGACTGCCTACCGAGCCGGTGGAGTGGAAAGCGACCGCAGACATCACTTTTAATCTGCCTAAGATTAGCAAACGGATCGAATCACTTGTTGTGATTGCACCACCTGCTGTAGCAGACGTTGTTCAATTCACGCCAGTCGTGCAAGCGATCCCTGAAGTTCTCGAAACGGTCGAGCAGGAGAATGTAACCCCGTCGACTCGACCTGCTGGGCAGACCGATAAAGACCGATTGCGGTCGCTGAGAATCAACGTCGACTTGCTCGATCGAATGATGAACTTGATTGGCGAATTGACGCTGGTAAGAAACCAGACCCTGGTGACGTTTGAAGGAGCTGAAGGGGAGTCTCGCAACATCATTCAGAGACTTAACAGCGTTACGACCGAGTTGCAAGATACGGTGTTGCAAACGCGAATGCAGCCTGTGGGAAATCTCTTTGGGCGATTCCCACGCATGGTCCGCGACCTAGCCCGCCAGTTAGGAAAAGAAGTCGAGATTATTACTGTCGGTGAAGAAGTGGAGCTCGACAAGACAGTCCTCGAGCGACTTTCCGATCCATTGACTCACTTGATTCGCAACAGCATCGATCACGGAATTGAACTGCCCGACGTACGCGAGGCCGCTGGCAAGCCGCGGGCTGGAAAAATCACACTGACTGCGATACCCGTCGACGGCCAAGTTTGCATTGAGATTCGCGACGATGGACGGGGTATCGATCCCACAGCCATTAAGGCCAAAGCGATCTCGCTTCGACTTCGCACCCCGAGCGAGATGGCGAGATTGAGCAATCGTGAACTGTTTTCAATGATCCTGCTGCCCGGATTTTCCACCGCCCAAAAGGTCACTGACGTATCCGGGCGCGGTGTTGGTATGGACGTGGTTCGGACCAATGTTGAAGAACTAGAAGGCTCGCTAGACATCGACTCGTGGGTTGGTCAAGGCACTTCGATGCAGTTGCGAGTTCCTTTGACTTTGGCGATTGTCCCCTGCTTGATTGTGACTGTGGGCGAAGAACGATTCGCGGTTCCGCAGCGAGCTCTCGAAGAGATCGTTTGCCTGCATGCAAATGGCAAATGGGCGCTTGAACATTCGATTGATTGTGAAGTCATGCGACTGCGCAATTCGCTCATCCCAGTTGTTCGCTTTTCCGAGTTGCTGGCCCGGACACGTCCTTTTACGGCGACCGATAAGGAAGAAATACTTCGCCAAAATCCTGTCGCGGAGCGCGATATTGGCCAGATCGAATATGTCCTAGTACTGCGAAGCGGCGGACGTCGATTTGGGTTGCTCGTGGATCGGGTTCATGGTCGCGAAGAAATTGTGATCAAACCGATGCATGCGACGCTCAAACCCGTTGCCGTCTTTTCGGGTGCAACGCTCATGGGTGACGGCCGAGTTGCATTGATCGCAAACATAGATGGAATTCTCGAACATGTCCGCCTTTCGGGAGCTATCGCGGAGGAACTTCCTAAATCCACGATTCGCGATCCCCATGAAGTTCATCGTGTGCTCCTGTTCGAGCATGGTCCCAGCGAACAGTTTGCCCTTCCACTGATACAAATTCAGCGAGTGGAACTGCTCGACACTAAACGCATCGAACGCATTGGCGACCGTGAATTCGCGGACATCGCAGGACGCCCGACCCGTATCTTGCGTTTGAGTAACATGTTAAAGGTATCTACCTGCGAAGACCTTCCAACTATGTTCTTAATTCTGCCAAAATTCATTTCCGAACCCATGGGGATCTTGGCAACTCGCATTGTCGATACTGAATCGTTGGCCATTGACCTTCAACCGAACGGCTGCGAGCGAGGTGTCTTGGGTACGGCTCGAGTCCGCGACAGACTATCACTTTTTCTAGATGTACAGCAGTTGCGGGAATTCATGTTTGGATCGAACGAAGACCTGGAAAATCATTTGACGGCGACGGAAATACGAGAGTCTCGCGTTCATCGCAGTTCAGTCATGAAACGCATTCTACTCGTCGACGACACCACGTTTTTTCGCGAGATTGTCAAACGCTACCTATCGACAGCCGACGTTGAAATATTGACGGCAGTCGACGGCAAGCACGGGTTAGAAATGCTTGAAAAACACCATTTTGACTTGGTTGTTTCCGATATTGAAATGCCCGTCATGGATGGATGGCAATTTTGCAAAGTTGCTCGCGAGAGGGGCTATGGCATGCCTTTCGTCGCTCTGACTTCATTGGCAAAGATTGAGAATGAAGAAAAGGCAAGGTCATGCGGATTCGACGATTTCGAAGAGAAACTAGACCACGATCGCTTGCGAATCAAGATTCAGTATTGGCTGACGCACAACGCGGAAAGGCTGGCTAGTCGATGATCAATTCGCTGTACTGCACATTTCATTCGGCGGGTCGTCTGTTTGGAGTCCCGGTTTTGGATGTCAAAGAGGTGACCAATCATAAGACCTTTACCAGAGTCCCTCATGCACCGCAGGAAGTGCTAGGGTTGGTAAATATTAGAGGACATATTTTCCTGGCGATCAACCTTGCATCACTGCTTGCCTACAAAGAACATGGGGTAAAAGCCAACTCCCAATTCATTGTATTCAAACCGTCGGTGGGCCAATCATTTGGAATTGTCGTGGACCAAGTCGGCGAAATGATAAGTGTGCCCGATTCCCAGTCAGAAGACTTCTCCACCGGCGCTGACATCAGCCAAGAGGCAAATGATCAAGCGGTTTTTGTTTCGCACATTTGCAAGCTTGAAAATCAATTGCTGATTGTGCTGGACCCACGCAAATTCCTAACCCGCATCGAACAGTCTTTTCGAACCACCTTGAGCAACTACTCCTAAGCCCACGGCTTTTCGCAGGTTAATAATAATTACATCATGCAGAACGTAAAACTCGGCCGCAAATTAATGGCGCTCACTCTGTTGCTTCTGGCTCTCTCGGGCATCATCGCATGGGTCGGGATTAGCCGCCTGCAGGTAATCGACTCCAAAGTGCAGCAACTTGGGAACCGGACGGTCAAAAAACTTGTGTTCGCCGGAGATATCCGCGCCTTCGTTTTAGGTTCAATCCGAGCTCAGAAGAATGCATGCATCGCATTGACAGACGAAGACTCTAAGCGATTTTCAGAAGAAGCAAAATCAACGATCGTGTCCGCTATCAAGATGGTCGATTCCCAACTCTCGCAGGCAAGCGGCGAAGAAGAATCAAAGCGACTTAATTCTTGCAAGCTGGCTGTTGAGGAGTTTGACAAGTCAAATCGAGAATGCCTGGCCCTAGCTGTGCAGAACACGACGCTGAAAGCGAACAAGGAACTCTATGGCAGAGCCACTGACGCACTTGAAAGAACGTTGGTAGCACTCAATCTGATCGAATCATCTTTTCAAAATCTCAAAAGGGAAGAGCCCGTTGAAATGCTGGCAGGGATCACCGCCTGTCATAAACTGTCAAATCTAATTCAAAATCTGGCTCGTGTGGTCAGTGAACATATTGTAACTCCGGTAACTGATAGCCGGTTCATTGAGGTCGACCAACGCGCGAAGGAATTGGTAGACCAACTTCAAAAACTCGCAGCTAATTTTCTAGAGATTTGCCATTCGGCCAAAGTACCCACCGATGAACTTAGCAATTCATTAAGCACTTTTGGAACAAGTATTAGTGAGGTCATCCGATTGTCGACGCTGGATACAAACAATAAATCATTCGAATTGAGTATGACATCGGTGAAAGATTGCGCGGATGTGGCCATTCGCGAATTGGATGATTTGGTCCAGGAATATGAAGCGGCAGTGGGCAAAGATATGCTGGAAAGCAAGGGCATCTTTGAACAGAGCTTTAGGTATATATTGTTCGCGTGCGGATTGGGGATTGTGTTGGGCTTAGGCGCTTCTTACTGGATTTCGACATCAATAACGCGGCCCATTGCCATGGTTCGTGATGCTAGCCGCACAATGGCTAAAGGGGACCTTCGATCGCGAATTGGGCTCAATCAAAAGGATGAGGTCGGAGAATTGGCCAATGCGGCCGATTCGCTGGCAGATGCAATTTCAGACATCATGCACGAAATTAAAAGTAGCTCCGATGTTTTAGCCAGCACATCGTCAAATTTAGGTGTGATCGCCAGCGGACTAGTCGACCAGAGCGAAGAGACGTCGTCGCGATCGTCGAGTGCCGCGGCTGCCGTCGAGCAGCTGTCAACCAACATCAGTTCGATGAGCGCCGCGGCGGAGGAGATGAGTATGAACTTTTCTTCGATCTCTTCCGCCACAGAAGAGCTAAGCGTCAGCGTGGGTGCCATCTCGTCGGCAGCGGATCAGACAGCCTCGAATGTCGGCAATGTAGCGAGTGCCGTTCAAGTAATTTCCAAAACTTTTGACGATGTGCTCGCGGAAGCGCGTGAAGGTGCCAATGTAGCTGGAAAAGCCGCACAATTGGCAGTCAACGCTGAACAAACGATGCGCAAGCTGGATCAGTCCGGTTCGGAGATTAGTAAATTCACTGAGACGATTAAAATGATTGCCCTGCAGACCAATTTGTTGGCCTTGAATGCAACCATCGAAGCCACATCCGCTGGCGAAGCAGGTAAGGGCTTTGCCGTTGTGGCCCACGAAATTAAAGAACTGGCCAACCAAAGCGCCAAGGCAGCCGAGGATGTGGCAAGGAAAATTGAAGGGGTCCAAAATGGAACGCGACAGGCGGTTGGAGTCATTTCCGAAATCGCTGATGTGATCAAACAGATTCATCAGTCGGCCGGTCGAATCTCGCAATCAGTGGAAAATCAGAACAAAAGCGCCCAAACAATTTCTTTGAATATCGACGAAGCCAACAAAGGAGTCGGCCATATTGCACGTTCGATTTCCGAGGTCGCAGCAACAGCCAATCATATGGCTCGCAAGATTGCCGAAGCTTCACGTGGGGCGACAGATGTTTCGAGTAATGTCAGCGAAGCTGCTCACGCTTCATCGGGAATCTCGCAAAGCGTTATCCAGGTCAGCGCCGCTGCCAAGCAAACGAGTGCTTCCGCAACGGATGTTACCCAATCTGCCAAACAGCTCGATCAAGTCGCAGAGGAGTTGCGGAATTTGGTTGGCAAGTTCAAGATAAAGCGTGATGGAAACGCTTGAACCAATTCGAATACTGATTGTTGATGACTCCCGCATCTTTCGCGGCATGCTCCAAACTGTTTTGGAGCAGATCCCCGATGTTCGCGTTGTCGGGTCGGTCTTCAGTGGCCAAAAGGCACTCGAATTCATCGAAAGTTCAGCACCCGATCTGGTCACGCTCGACGTTGAGATGCCAGGATTGAGTGGCCTGGAAACACTGCGAGAGATTGCAAAGCGCAATCGCCAGCGTGCTCATTCTCCTCCTGTCAATGCGATTTTGGTAAGCGCCCTAACCAAAAATGGGTCGCGTGAAACCGTCGAGGGGCTACAATTGGGAGCGCTCGATTTTGTTTGCAAGCCCAATGGGTCAAGCTTGGAAGACAATCTCGCATCGCTTCGCCAGTCGATGGAGGAGAAAATCGCAATTGTACGACAGCGCCGCCGCAGAGTTGCAATGGCTGAATTGGACTCAACGCCTGTGCGTTTTACAGCTAAGAGGTCGGTGACTTTGCCCGCGGTCGGACGGTTCCGCGCAATTGCGATTGGAGCATCTACGGGCGGTCCCGAAGCACTTGGTCAACTCCTACCAGCGATCTCGGCCGGTTGCCCTGTCCCCATCTTTATCGTCCAGCACATTCTTCAAGGACTGAGCCACTATCTGGCTGAAAGCCTAAGTCGAAAATGCAGCCGGCAAGTCATTGAGTCAGCCGACGGAATGGTCGTTCAGCAAAATGGGATCTATCTTGCTAAGGCCGGTAGTCATATGCTCGTTCGAAGGCGTGAAGGAATGATCGAACTGGGGACATCCAATTCTCCGCCTGAACGCGGATGCAAACCCGCCGTCGATGTCTTTCTTACTTCCGCGTCCAATGTATACGATAGTAGTTTGATAACGATGATATTGACTGGCATGGGGGATGATGGCGCCGCCGGTGTTCGTGCAGTCAAAAGGGCGGGCGGCGTTGTGGTTGTTCAGGATGAGGCGAGCTGTGTGGTCGCCGGCATGCCGAAGGCTGCGATTGCAACCGGCCTTGTGGATGAAGTGTTACCACTTACAAATATTGCATCGTGGCTTGTCCCTTGGTTCAAATAGGAACGTTGCGATGCTTGTAACCAAGGAGGAGTTTGACTGCATTCGTGGTCTCATTAATTCCTATTCAGGACTTTCCCTTACGGCGGAAAAACTCTACCTCGCTCAATCACGACTCCTGCCACTATTGACCAAGTACCGGCTGGAATCGTTTGCTGAGCTGATTGAAGGGGTAAAAAACAACCAGCTTAGCCCGCTCCGCGATGAGTTTGTTGAAGCGATGGTGACCAACGAGACTTCTTTCAATCGTGATACGCATCCTTTCGACGCTCTTCGCACTGATGTACTTCCGATGCTCGTAACCAATAAGCTGGAACGCGTGCAACGCCAAGGAATACCCTTTGGTAGGTTCCGTGTTTGGTCCGCCGCTGCGTCGACGGGACAGGAGCCCTACAGCATTGCGATGGCCATTGCAGATTATGTCGCAAAGAGCGGCAACGCCAAAATGACTTGCGATCAGTTTTGGATCCTGGCTAGCGACATCTCCGAACGCGCCCTGAAAGTCGCACGGCTGGCCACGTACGCTGAGTTGGAAATGAGTCGTGGTCTTGGGCTCGAACAGCGAGCCAAGTACTTTGTTCCCAACGGGAAAACATGGGAAGTTGTTCCTCAGTTGAAGAACATGATTGAGTTTCGCAAGGTAAACATCCTCCAGAGTGTTTCTGCTTTGGTTGGATTCGATTTGATATTTTGTAGAAACCTGTTGTACTACTTCGACGAACCGGCTCGTATCGCTGTCTCCAACAAATTGATCGACTGCTTAAGCCCTGGCGGCGGCTTGATCATCGGTAGCGCCGAGCATCTTCCGCCTGGATGGGAAAGTCGCTTGCGGCATCTCCAATTCGGCCGAACCATCATCTATATCAAGGATTGATTGCCTTAAGCGTGTTTTTGCTAGCTTGGCGCCGTCGGATATTTCAATAAATTCCTCTCGATCGATGTGAGCCTTTTTGGTAAAGCACAATCGGAGCCAATTCAGCGCGGCTCAACTTCGGTTTAGTTCGCTGTTTCGCATAACAATCGACCCGACGTTATTCGCTGACTATCAAACAGATCCTCGTGAGTCTTGGGAGATCGATACATGTTCAACCGCCGTTCGGTTATGGGCCTCAGTCTAGTTCTTGGAACATTGACGGTCGCAGATTGCGTCGGGACGGCCCAAGCGGACCCACCATCGCTATTGTCGATGTTCAAAAGAAAATCGACTTCCACAGACGGTTTTAAACTGAGCCCTGATCAAGGACCATGGATGATCCTCGCCGCCTCCCTGTCGGGCAACGACGCAGAGGCCAAGGCTGACGCGCTGGCGCGTGAACTGCAACAAGAATTAAAAGTGGACTGTTATGTTCTGAACAAGACGTTTGATCATTCAAGCATGCTTAAGACAGACCGACATCAATCGGTTGACATCGTCAGTGGTAACGTCGAGTCGCGTCGAGTACGAATGGCGAATCAAAGCAGCGAAAAAGTCTGTGCCGTTTTGGTAGGGAACTTCGCTTCGCTGGAGGACCCGGCGGTCAAAGATCTACTACAAAAAATCCGTACCTCACACCCAGTCGCGCTGGAAGGTAAAGACGCAGCCGAGATCAAGGACCCGTCGAAAGCGGAGAGCAGCAATTGGCTAGTTTCATCGGCTCGGCAGGTGTTATGGTCACGCACGGATCGCCAATCCGCCAAAAACAAAGGGAAAATGGGTGCGGCGTTCGTAACCAGAAATCCGCTTCTGCCTGATGACTTTTTTCAAGCCCCGAAAGTCGATGAAATAGTATTGGACTTGAACAGAAATGTAGAGCATTCGCTGCTCAAGTGCCCTAAGCGATACACTGTTCGGGTCGCATCCTTTCAAGGCAAAGCCGTCACCGATTTCGGAACTGGGGGAGCTGCCTCGACACCGAAAGAGCTCTCCGACAATCTGGACCTTGCAGCCGACAATGCCAATAAGTTGACCACGGCACTTCGGACCAAAGGTGTTGAAGCCTACGAGTTTCATGACAAGTATGCGAGTTATGTCACTATCGGAAGTTTCGACGAATTGGGGCCTCAGCTACCCAACGGCGAAACACAGATCAGCTCAGAGATCCGCCATATCCTAGACGAATACTGTGGCTACACTAACGTCGACGCGAAACTCTCTTCATCTCAGGCAATGACGAAGGTCAAATCGGTAAAGTCGCTCGACAAAATCCCGTTTGATATCGAAGGCAAGCCCATGGCCGTTCCACGCGCAGGCACTTCGAAACTATACGGTGGTTCATTGCTAGGTAAGAAGGCAATCCAGTGAGTATGCAAGTGTAGCTGGTTTCGTAAGAAACCGGTTTGCGCGTCGTGACGGATGCTGCCAGCCTGTTTATACCCCACATGTTTGACATGTGATTGGCCCCTTGCCAGCTGGCCTGGCCAGAGCAAGAGTTTGTAGGGTTAGTCAGCTAACTTCAAAACTCGTTCACCCGTGAGCAAGCTCAGAATGGCGTGGACTTAAGTTCTCCACCTAGCTTGCCTAGGTGGAAGCGAGACTCAATGGCTAGATATCGGAGCGTTTCGGAACACCCGCCCGCCCCAGCTTTCGTTCGCCTTTGGCGAACGAAAGCTGGGGCGGGCGGACTCACGAGCGCAACCTCAACTACTAGCCTGAAAGTCTTTGGTCCACTGGCACAAGGCCAGTGGAGCTAGTGGAGCCAGTGGAGCTAGCTGACGCTAGCAGCGTCTGCCACGACTGCTAACTTCTCAACAAATTAAAATGCTTGCTCTGCGAGAAGAATTCAATCGGGTTGTCATGCACCACGCGGCGGATGGTAGCTTCAGAATGCCCGCGGCGACGGAGTTCCAAAATTAGGTCAGGCACAGCCGTGGGTTTGCTCGGTCCCCAATCGCCGGCCGAGTTGGCCATCAAACGTTCCGGACCATAATTTTCAATCATGTCGGCCGCGCGTTGAGGCGTGCACTTGGTAACCGGGTATAGGGTCATTCCAGCCCAAAAGCCTGCCTCAAGCACCGGCCCGATCGTGTGCTCTTCAACGTGATCGACCAGTACACGGCCGCGATCAAGACGGGAATCCGATTTCAGCATATCGAGGATCATTCGTGTACCTTGGTATTTGTCTTCAAGGTGGGGTGTATGAATCAAGATTTGCTGTTGATACTTTATGGCCAATTCCATGTGTTCGAGGAAAATAGTGGCTTCGTTTTTAGTGTTTTTGTTGAGTCCAATTTCGCCGATACCGAGTACACCGGGCTTATCCAGAAACTCCGGAATCATGGCGATCACCTCTCGCGACAGCGAAACGTTTTCGGCTTCTTTGGCGTTGATGCATAGCCATGTGAAGTGCTGGATCCCGTATTGAGCCGCCCGCTTAGGTTCGAATTCTGTCAGTTGTCGGAAATAATCGCGAAAGCTCTCAACACTACCACGATCAAATCCCGCCCAAAACGCAGGTTCGCTGAGCGCGATGCAGCCCATCTTGGCAAGTGTTTCGTAGTCGTCCGTCGTGCGCGAAACCATGTGAATGTGTGGATCGATAAAATACAAGATAAAACTCCGAAGCAGCTTAGCGAGAACAATGAAGACTACAAATTAGAACTTTTATATACCCATCGCATTACGCCACTGATCGTCATACTTGCGACTAAAAAGCAGTTGAAGTCGAGCTGCTTTGTCGCTATCCGAATCGAGGAGAAGTTCACAGCCTGCGTGGAGCAATTTTAGCCGTTCTGCACTGGCACTCGAAACGCCCTTAGTGGAGTCGGGATCTAGCCGATCGAGGAAGGCAGCAATCTCCAGAAGCTTGGCACGAACTTGCAGAAACTCTTGTTCGACAACTTGCTCTGCGTTTCTCATGCGTTCTCTCCGAATTGCGTTTGTTGTGGTGCGCTATTTTACTAACCCGGACGCGTGAGCGAGGCGAAGACGCAGAAATTCTGCGTTTTGTGGTTCGCTTGGGCTCAAGGGCTTAGGGGAAATCGGCTTTGCGCAAGGCAGTCTGTGCAAAGCAGTCTGTGCAAAGCAACAATTGGGACAATTGTGCGACACTAACTCTGATTGTCGTCCTCCCGCCGATTTCGGCAACGGCCCCCACACCGCTCATTTGCTGTGCTAATTCTTTGTAAGCAGGACATTTGCCGTCCCGTAAAGGCTAAAAAACGACATAACCGTTAAATGTCCTTGAATGCAGGCAGAAAACTCTTGCCATTCAATAGCGCCGAGTCTGACGGGTTTTGCGTTGAGCTATATTTCGAGGGAGAAAATCTATGTCAGCGCTGTTACCGCGTCAAATCACATGGGAAACAATTGAGAAATCTCGCGACCCAGCAGCTCTGCCGCTGCTTGCGGCGGGCCTGGCATCGCCCTCCGTTGACGTACGTACTCAATGCTTGACATTGCTTTTGAGCCGTCCGGAAATTCAAGCTCGCAAACTCATCCTGTTGTCGTGGGACAAGCTCACCGAGACAGAAGTCGATTTCGTTCGCCGCAATACGCTTCACTTCCAATCTGCGGTACTGGACATTCTGGACAACGGTCCGGTGAATGAGCAGCAATTGGTACTTGCAGCGATCTCGCAATTACCGTTGCCAGGATGTTTATCCGCGGTTCTGAAATTAGTCGTTGATCCGCAGTACCCGTTGCAGACCCTTGCTAACGATTGCTTAATGACGATTTGCATTGAGTGGGGTAGGAAGACCCGAGCAGAAAAAGATGTACCGAGCGTTCGTGGTCCCATGCTCGAAACGATTTATGCATCGTTGCTGGAATATCCAAAACACAAAAGCCTTCAAGTTGTCGACGCGTGGCTTGCATTGGTTCACTGGGACGACTCTCTGCAACGCGGACTCATCGGTGATCCAGGACACGTTGCGTTTCAGGCAGTGATCGACCGGCTGAACGCAACTCCAAATAACCCATCGCAGTACCGACAACTGATGCAGCTGTTGGCCGGCTATTTACTTCGCGCAACCGCACCGAAGTCGATTCATGCGCTGGTATGTGAGAGAGCGGATCCACAGCTGGCCATGGAATTGGCCTCAATGGTCGAAACGCCCGCATGGGTACCGCTCAAACGCCGTTTGCGAGAGCTACCCGTTTTGACATCACTGCAAACGCTCGAAGGCAGTTTTAACGATTGCAGCCTCATTGACAAAAAACGACTCTGGTTATTGATGTCAGTGTCGAGCAAAGATTATGGCCAAGTGCTTCGTGGTGCAGCTCAAATTGCCAAGCTTGGCAGCGCTGAAAGTCGCCAGGTCGCGGCCGAAATCGTAAGAAACTGTCGCAAGCCTGAATTGAATGAAATGGTCGGCGATCTACAGTGTGCCTTAGCAGGTCTCGCTAAACCCAACTCGGCAGGGCTCGCTCTATTGGAAACCGCACAGTGGATCCAAGGTCCCTCGGTACCTTTGCAAGAAGCTGCATATGAGCTGTTCGAAAACTTCACAGTTGAAGGCTTGCTTGAGCAAGTCTCGGCGTGGCCTACGTCGATGTGTAAAGCGATGGCTCATGTTGTCTGTCTAATGAACATCGATTTGACGGGTGTGCTTGTTAAGGAACTTGAAAGTCCCTCTCCGAAAAAACGACTTGCGGCTCTTCGAGCCACCCAGATACTAAGCCAGTCGGAAACAGTCTCGAAGTACCTACTACCGATGCTCGAAGACCCGCGGCTTGAAGTTCGCGTCCGTGTGATCGATTTGCTCAGCGAGCTCGATTCCGAACTGCTTGACCGAATGCTTACAAGTTGGCTTGATGATGTGAACACCGATATTCAAGAAGCTGCGAAGCGCGCAATGCGTCGTCGAGACAGGTTAAAAAAGACTCAGCCTTCGGAAAAACTTGCTCCGGTGGAGGGCTAACTCAATCCGAACTACGCAGTTGCTCGCGGCTAGCGCCGTCGGCTCACAAGTCCAAACTACCGAAAAACCACTGTTGAGCTTTTATGATAAACCATCAAGCACTAAACCTTGTCATTGCAAACTCTAGCCTCGAATCGGTGTTGCGATTCATTCGCGCGCCGCGCAATGCGGAGGTTTATAACGGCATCGTTGTTGTCTTATTGGTACTAATCGGTTTAGGGCTTTCATTGGCGTGTGTCTACCTGACGAAGAAGCTGTCGGCAAAGCCTGTCGCCAATCCACGCAAGTTGTTCAAGCACTTGTGCCGCGCTCATGAGTTAACCGGCACAGAGCGCCGTCAACTCGAGCATCTTGCCAACTTGCTGGGCGTGGAAACGCCAGCCATATTAATGATCGACACGTCGCTTTGGAACGTTGACGAACTTGTCAACGCCAAGAAGTTACAGCCAAAGCAACGCGAACGATTAATGGCGTTACAGAGACTTCTTTACGATCAGCCGCGATTGTGTGAAGGTCACCTCGCCTAACCAACTACGCCAAACTTGAGTGTAGCTGGTTTCGTTAGAAACCGGATGCTGTGAAAGTGGTCCGTGGGCTCTTCCGATTCCTTACGAAACCAGTTACTACTTATCCATGCGAAAGGCCGTTGTTACTTTGCGCTCATCTCGTGGACCTTGTCGACTAGGG
>JANNNN010000300.1:0-7940 GCA_031398555.1 Planctomycetia bacterium
GAAATTTTTTGGTGGGAATCTCGTGACCATGCACGACGGCTGGGAAACCGATTGGCAGGATCGAATGCTGCGGGAACGGAAGTCGAAAGTAGTCTGCCAGCAACTGACAGACCCACGACGTTCCGCTTTTGGGATAACCAAGAACGAACATCAACGGCACTGCTTTTCGGAACCGCGTCCCCAGCCAAAATGTTGCCTGATGCGAGAGACTGATCAGTCTCCTATAACGCCGACGTCGCATCGGAAATTCACCCGTTGCGAGCAGACGATCCGGCACGTTGCGTGTTAGCTCTTGAGTTTTTTCAGGCTTGGACATTTGATCTAACACTTGAAGTACTTTGGACGAAATAGTTGTCTGATTGAAAGGGCTGGAGTTCCTCGCAAGTGGCGAGAACGCTTACTTGACTGTTTGTTCTGAAAGGTATTTGTAACGAATTGAATCCCAATCCCAAAAGGGTTTTGGAACGTCCAACATCTTTTGCAATTTATCAGCCTCGGGAGCAAGTTGTTCAATGATTCTTGCCAGCGTCGTGTGGTTTGCGGGAATGCGGCGCTGTGCAGCGGGCTTCAAAAGTGTCTTTGCAAAAATCTGCCGCACCGAAACCGGCAGCATCCCGCGAAGACCAAATCTGTAAAATCGCGACGTAATGATCGCCGCCCACAATTTATTCGCCACTCTACGCGACTCTCCTCGATTCGCACCGTCAGCGTCCAGCTGC
Organism: Planctomycetia bacterium; assembly: GCA_031398555.1. Classification (GTDB taxonomy): domain Bacteria; phylum Planctomycetota; class Planctomycetia; order Pirellulales; family Pirellulaceae; genus Aureliella. Next base: position 720 of record JANNNN010000300.1, read on the forward strand.
AAGTCGACGCGCGAAACCCCTATAAAATCGCAGACCATGTCGGCGACCTTGGCGCGATTGCGAACATAGTCCTCAAATACAACCACATGAATGTTCTCTCGGCCGAAGTTCTTCAACCAGGAAGATAATTGCATCGCGTAGCAGCTATAGTTAATCAGCTCTGCTCTTCGATCGATCTCCGTGTTAATGTCATTGCCCATCTGCTCCGTACCGCGTGCGTTCATCATATGTTGATGGTGGCTTAACAGTCTCGCCACCGGCTCACGCACCATATAAATGATCTTCGCCTTCTCACCCAGAACCTGCTTGGCATGGTCCGCGACATCGGGATACTCTGGCGATTTGCTGTACTCGGTCGAGATGTCACCGCACACTTGTCCAGGCTTGGCAGCGGTAAAGTGGCTGGCGTAGGTCTTTCGGCCAGAATCGGTAAGTACAGCGGGACTTTTAAGCAGCCCGAGTTCCTTAACCGCAAGAAAGATCTTTGGATTCAGGCTAAGGTCTTGATAGAGTGTTGTCGTCGCACATTTCATTGCCCCAATAACAACAAACTTGGCGACTGGATCGCGTTGGTTTGAAATGTGTCTCTCATTGGTGGAACTCATTTCACTTCTCCGTTCCATCCCAGCACGTTACGCACTTTCGCGGCCAGATCTTTCGAGAGCAGTTGCGCCGACTCAGGTGCCAAATGACTACCATCTACGGTAACGTAGAGTTAGCGATCAATCTCGAGCCACACGCCACCTGCTTCGCGAAACTGCTGTTTGAAGGAATTCCGGTCGAAGCCACTGTGTTCATCTTCAATCGACTGCATTTCATCAGGTACAGGCGGTTCAAAACCGATAACGGCAATCCCGCTTTCGACCATCTCGCGAACATGCACGATTAGACTGGAGATAGCAGCCTGCTCGACTTGGTTGCCATCAAAGCGTCGACGATACAGGGCAAACGCTCCTCCTGGATTTCTAGGGACAATATCTGCTTCCAGCCAACCGTCATCGTGGAAGGTCTCATAGTTCCCCGCTCGGGTTCGCCCCCGTGCTAAACTAAAAATTTCGCGGATCGCGAAGGGCTGGAACTTTCGTTCTAACAAGACGCACCAATTCGGGATTTCATATGGCCGTTTCGATCCAAGTTTTTTCTGTTCAAGGAAGCCATTGTCAGTCAACGATTGTGAAGTGAATGCATTAGCTGTAATCCCTGCCAACAGTACTTTTTTTGGACCGTCCTTCAAGAGGCTACAAGCGAATTCCATATAGTGTTGTTCCAGGGCTGCCGATCGGAAGCCAATGTTCACTACATCGACAGCATCATCAAAGACCGTTTTCATACTCGCGGGATCGACTCCCTGAAGGACCCGCGAGTCGCCGGCAACGACGACATCGCACTTTAATGGAGGATAAGTTTTGGCGTACCAAAACAACGATTCTCTGATTCCCTGCTGTTTCACAGGTCTAAGTACGACAACCACGGCAATGAACGCTAACGCAACACCAACACAGAAAATAATCCTGCGGTCGTGGTCGCTGCGCACAGGCCGTTTTAAATCATCCGATTTGTCAAAACTGGAAGTAGACAAAGCTCTGCCCGGGTCCGCGAAGGAAAATAGTGACCACAATAGCCGTTGCTAATGAGAGAGATCTAGCATAGTTGAACTTGTCGGTATCCAGTGCGAGCAGCGTGTGCGCACCGGTCAAGAAGTAAGCTTCGCGCAGCATAATCAGTGCGACGAGGGCAATCGGAAGCGCACCAAACTGACTAATCAGATCAACCCCTTCATTCAGTGAAGGTGAACACATCGCCAATAGAATTGTGGAAGCTTGCGACAACGATTCTGATCGAAACAGTACCCAGGTGAAACACACGATGACAAACGTAATTGCCGCCCCGCTCACACGGCCGAACCATCCTACCTTGCGTAATCGGTCCGCCCAATTCGTCCCCTGCTCTAGGCTTAGCAGCGCTGCGTGCACAGCGCCCCAAAGAATGAATGTCCAAGAAGCCCCATGCCAAAAGCCGCTGATAAGCATGGTGATCCATAGGTTTATATGTGTCCTGAGGACACCCCGACGATTTCCACCCAATGGGAAATAGACATAGTCTCGGAACCACGTCGACAAGGACATATGCCAGCGGGACCAAAAATCACGAAATCCAACCGCAGTGTATGGATGATTGAAGTTAACAGGAAAACGATATCCCATCCACTCACCCAGTCCCCTCGCGATGTCGCTATACCCGGAAAAATCGCAGTAAATTTGAAAAGCAAACATGATCACGATGCACCACCAAAAGCCCGACGAATGTTCCGCATTCGAAGCGAAGGCTCCATCAACGATAGGTGCAAGATTGTCTGCGATGACCATTTTCTTAAAGTAACCATGGACCATCCACTGGAACCCACTCCACCGGCCTTCCGGCGACATTTTCGGCGCTGCAGCCAGAGCTGGCAGCATATCGACAGCTCTTACAATCGGCCCGGCCACCAGCTGGGGAAACATCGAAACGAACGCAAGATACTCACCTAGATTCGTTGCTGGTTTAAGGTGCCCGCGATACACATCAATCGTGTAGCTCATCGATTGAAAAGTATAGAAGCTAATGCCAACTGGAAGCACTAGGTGAGCGTAGGGAATGGTGCCAGAGACACCAAACATCGAAAAGCCTGAGTTCAAATTGGCAATAAAAAAATCGAGGTATTTGAAGATTGCAAGTACGCCGAGATTGGTAAACAGCGAACCGCAGAGCATGACTCGGGAGTATTTCGGCCAGCGCTTGATGGCTAACGCGGCAAGGAAATCGAACAATCCGGTACCGAGGAGGAGAAATACAAACCAGACACTCCACCAACCGTAGAATATAAGTGAGGCGCCGAAAATGACCCAACACCGCAGCCACTTCACTTGACTAACGAACGGCCAAGCGGAGAAGAAACAAATAAAAAAGAGTATGAAAACAAGCGAATTGAAAAGCACGGTTGGAGCTGAATTCTAGAATTAGTATTTACTTGGAAACGGGATTAGACTCGCCACGCATAGACATCGCCTTCTCGTTTTCCCCACTCCTCAGTTCCTGCACGAGACGGACGGGTAATCCGCGTCTGAAATCCTTGACCGTCCAGTAACTCTTTAATTGCATGGCATATCGGCATGCCAGTCTCTCTTTCGCGCGAGTGCCCCTTAACAAACAGCCGCTTTGTTTTCTTAAGAATCTCGGGCATGGTTCTAAGAACGGTTAGCTCGGCACCATTGATTGCAATCTCGATGTAATCGATGTGGTCAATGTTGTTGGCGGCGCAGATGCCATCGACCGTGTCAGCTGGGACTTCCTTACGAAGATACTCCGAGCCGGTGGCTTCGATTTCGAGCTGATCGTTATCATTTACGATCGAATCATCTAACAAACGGTGATTACCGCTCCATTTCTTTGAAACCAAGAACGTCAGCACTCCTTTTCGATCTGCAGCCGCTTGGTGAATCAATTTGACATTCTTGATTGCCCGTGCATCCAGCCAGTTTCGCAATCGGCGGACGTTGGTTTCATCCGCCTCAACAACTACCGCTTTTCCGTGCTTCCCAATAGCTTTGGCAATGCGTCTTACGGTCTCCGTTTGCGGAGTACCAATCTGAATAACAGTGTCACCCGAGTTGATCATCATCTCGCGGGGCACGTTTTGTTTGAATTGCAGAACGAATTCGGCAATCCGCTGCCGCGTTCGCGCGCCCGGAACCAGCGCGCAAGCTGTGCGGAGAAAGGCGAACCCCCAAGCCCGGATGGACTCGTTGCGGCGATAGGGGTTAGCGATCACCATTTCGGATTCAGTGTCGTTCATTGAAGCTCTATTCTTTAATTTCATCTTCACCAGCGGCCTAAGCCGAAGGCATGGGTTTGCGGCAAACGAATTCTATCCACGCCTGTTGGTCGATCATTCGATCCACTCGATTTAGAAATTTCCAAATCGTCCCTTTGATTCCACTCGCATGTGCTTGAGCCATGTCGGAATAAACAGCCATGCGTGGTGGTAGCGTTCGAGTATGGATAACTTTCAGCCCAGTGGTTTCGATCGCAGACTTTAAGGCTTGCTTACTACCCGAATGCCGCATACAGGCGAAACCGCGTTCAAGCATCAGGCGAGTGATCTTAAAGTCCTTGACCCATGGAGTTTTCGTCATGGTTCGACTAAGAACGCGAGCCGTGCAGTACGGATTCTTGAACTGGCAAACCAGTACACCGCCACCAGTAAGATTGTCAGCAGCTTGCGAGAGGGTACGAAAAGGATTTTCGTGAAGCTGTAGATTGCCAAGAATGGTCACTAGATCAAATGGTGCAGCGGGTACGGGAAAAGTACTCATCGTACCAACGTGAATATCTATCCCGTAAAGCTCTTTAGCTTTTTTCCCGGAAACTGGTGAGGGCTCCACGCCAGCGATTCTTGCAGTTGGAAATCGCTTTTTCAAAGCATCAAGGAGAAAGCCAGTTGCGCATCCCACATCCAAAACCGAAAACGATCGGTTGAAGTCAAACTTGGCGTATTCTTTCAAAGTAACCACAAGTTCGTTGCAAATCCCGTAAACCATTTTCTCATGCTGAATGCCGTGATCAGCGTACATGTTTCCGGATTCATCGGATGTGTCGATACTCTCTGAAAACGTGCGCTGGAAATCTTCGGGACTCAGGTTTGAGTCTTCGCTACGTGCGACCAGCGTTGACTGCTCAGCAATGAACTCATTGGGATCTTGGAAGATTAGCCCACAACTACACTTCAAAAAACACCCGACACCAGGATGCTGCATATAAAGTGCTGCTTCTTTACCGCAAACTACACAGCGCTTGTGACCAACATTATTTTGAAGAATGGACATTCGTGATTTCTTACCCAACGCAACTGACGAGTTCGGCTCGAGTATTGCCGCTAATCACCAATGGACAGACTCTGATTGGCAAGTGCATGATGTTGTAATTCGGGAATGGCTTCATGTATTAGGTGTAGCAATTCAATTTTTGGTTTCTCGGCCAAAATCGCTTGCTTTAGTCCTGCGATCGTATTCGAAACATCGCCAGCATCAAACGCCCGCGGGTTAGCCGCAAAGATCTTCTTGTGATGGGTTTCCACAGCAGTCTCTTCGTCAAAGTAAAGCTCTTCGTACAGCTTTTCGCCGGGACGCAAGCCGGTGACTTTGATTTCGATCGAATCCTGTGGCAAGCCCATCAGTCGAACCAAGTCATGGACCAAATCGAGGATCATTACCGGTTCGCCCATGTCCAGCACATAGATTTCGCCCCCTTCGCTAAATGCAGCGGCTTGAAGGACCAATTGCGATGCCTCAGGAATTGACATGAAAAAACGGTTCATGCGCTTATCAGTAATCGTAACTGGACCGCCCTTGCGAATTTGCTCTTGAAATATTGGTACGACACTTCCATTGGAACCGAGTACATTGCCGAATCGAACCACGACAAATTTCGTTGATTGATTGTCATCGCGACTAAGGACATATCGTTCTGCCAAGTGTTTGGTAGCTCCCATCACACTCGTTGGATTCACTGCCTTGTCGGTCGAAATAAATACGAAACGAGACACACCGTGCCTGGACGAAAGATCGGCGACTACTTGTGTCCCAAAGATGTTATTCTTAATAGCTTCGCCGACATTTGATTCCATCATCGGTACATGTTTGTGTGCCGCTGCATGAAAGACGACTTGCGGTTGAAAATCGCGAAAAATAGCGTTCATACGCTGCACGTCGAGAATATCTGCAACGCACGGCTCAATTTTGCAGGCCGGTCCGTTGGAAAGTAGCTCACGTTCAATTTGAAATAAACTATTTTCAGCTTGTTCTACAAGAATGAGACTTTTGGGAGCAAATTTCATTACCTGACGACAAATCTCAGAACCAATGCTCCCGCCAGCACCAGTCACCAGGACGTGCTTGCCACTGATAAGGCTCCCAATCGCTGCTGTATCTAGTTCAACCGGCGGTCGACGGAGCAAATCGTTGATGTCGATATCTCTAATCTTCCGTAGTTGTGCGCCTTCCATCACATCGCTTAACTGCGGGATCATTTTGACCGTCAAGTCGGCGATCTGGCATTCAGTCATAAGAAATCGTAATAGGTCTGGGGTCAATGCGCCTTCGGGTACGAGCACGTATCTAGCCTTTGCATCCTTGGCAATTTCTTGAATATCGTTGATGCATCCTAGCACCTTAACACCATCGATTTGAAGACCGCGTTTGCCCGGGTCAGAATCCAGAAAACCAACAATCCGAAGCTGAAGGGTTCGGTCGTTTTCAAAATGCCTCATCCACGTCGTACTATTGCTGTTTGCCCCTATGAGTAAAGCTCGTTTGGTCGAATCCCTTTTAAGCGGAGCAAGGAAGTGCTCCCGCGAGAATCGCACACAAGATCGCAAGCCACCAATGGCGCAAACGGTTAGTACGAAGTCGATGGCGATGATGGAACGCGGCACTCCAAAGCTTCGCTCGGTAAAGTATTCAACTGCAACTAGGAGCAACGCAGAAACCAATGCCGCCCTGGTGATCGCTACCAAGTCGGAGAACGTAATAAATCGCCACCAGCCAAAGAAGCTGCCGAGGAAATAGAAAACCAGCAGCTTGATACCTACCAATACAGGAATGGATTCTTTAAAGCGCTCAGTCATCCGCGCCGGAATGTCAAAGTCGAAACGCAAAAAAAACGCGACATATAGTACCGCAGAGAACGCGGCTGAATGAATCATTAACAGCGCCGCAACTCGGCAAAGCCGCCATAGTTGTTGATCAGCAGGCTCGTTTGCGCGATGCTCTACTATTTGTATGCTCGAAGTCGGTAGATTGCTCATGATGGTTTTTATCGTCTGGGGCAGACTTTCTTGCTTGGCGATCAATCTCAGGCAGGTTTACGCTTTAAATAAAAGAGGTCGTACCTTCTATCTAGAGATTAGACGCCAGCTTCGGCTGGTGTACGGTAATTGTTTTCGCCGGATCGGTATTCTTCATAGCCTTCGTAACCGTAAGAATCGTAGCCATACTTGCTAGCAGAATCATCGGCCAGATTCACAACGACGCCTAACAGCTTCGCTCCCACACCTTCCAGTACTTTCTTCGTCCGCTCTGTCTGGGGCCGAGACTGCGAATTGATAACAGAAACTACTACCAGCCCGTCGGTCAGCGGAGCAATGATCGACGGATCGGTTACCGGAAGCACGGGTGGGCAGTCGAG
>JANNNN010000401.1:0-1348 GCA_031398555.1 Planctomycetia bacterium
GGCGCGTGACCAAGTTGTCGCCAACTTGGCCACGGGCGCTACGTGCTCGGCGGGTCATTGACTCACCGGCGACTAAGTTATCCCACAAAGTTGCGTCCCCGCAGAGCTTTGCTATGTTTCACTTAGCATAGTTCATAAAAATGCTGCGCCTGTCCGAAAGCAAACATTGAGTTACCGGCGCCATGCCTTAAAAAATCAGGGGGTTTGGGGGTGGGCCCCCAAGACCTTAAGCGGAGGAAGAGATTTTAGACTCTTCCGCTTGACTAACCACTAGACGGTCGCTCTCCCCGAATACGGGGCGAGGGGAGAGGGTCTATTTACATTCAGAAATCGGATAGATCGACTTCGCTTGAGAAAAACGGTTTGCACAGGAGCTGGATTAATTCTGCGTTGCCGTTTTCTTCTTCGCTTTTGTTGCCGCTTTTGCGTTTTTGCCAGGCTTTCGGTTGGGTACCCAAGCTGGCTCCTGCAAGGTGCTGTCCCAGGCTTCCCAAGCACTGGCGAGCTCCTTGAGCTTCTCAGGTTCTTTCAGGGCAAGATTCGTCTTCTCGCCGATGTCATCCTTGAGATTATAGAGCTCGGCGTTCACAGTGGTCGCTTTTGCGGCTTCTTCGATTCCCGCCAAGCCCTTGTTGCCAGCACCTTTGACAAGCTTCCAATCACCGGACCGAATCGCAATCTGCTTGCCGAATCTCCAATAAAGTGAATCATGGGGCGTTCCCAGTTCTTTACCCGTCAAATAGGGCAAAAGATTGACGCCATCCAACTTCCAATCGGGCTTAACATCGATCGAAGCAGCGGCCAATACGGTTGGGAGAATATCGAGCTGGATCACTGGTCGATCATCAACTCTCCCGCCAGCCAGTTTTCCTTTCCATTGGATCAGAAACGGTACACGGATTCCACCTTCCCAAGTTTGAGCTTTGTAGCCCCGCAGTGGACCGTTGCCGGATGTCGTCGAAGGTGTAGGCCCGCCGTTGTCGCTGAAGAAGACGATGAGTGTGTTTTCTTCCAGGTTGAGTTCGCGAAGTTTGCTCAGTACACTTCCGACCGCGTCGTCCATGGATGATTGCATCGCAGCATACTTTCGTCGCTTCGGATCGCTGATTCCGCTGAACCGCTGCAGCACTTTTTCGGGTGCTTGCAACGGTGCATGAACTGCGTTGAACGCAAGGTAGCAGAACCACGGGCGATTCTTATTCTGCTCAATAAAGTCGTTCGTTTGCTTCGCAAACACCTCGGTCGTGTAGTCGATTTCCTTTACCGGCTCATTCCCATCGAGTATTTGATTCGATGTGTCGGCGTTAGCATCAAAATAGTCATGGGCACCACCTAGGAATCCGTAATA
>JANNNN010000414.1:0-2170 GCA_031398555.1 Planctomycetia bacterium
TGGGATATCTATGAATTCGGGGAGAAGATGCGGATAGAGTACCTTCCCAGCGCGTTCAAGTGGAAGGGAATGGCTGTACTCCTGTTGATCGGTGCGCTCATTGGTTTCGGATGGTTGTTGGCGGGTAATTGGGTTTCTTTATAGCTCACCAGTGCCCCGCCTTTAATGAGTTCAACTTAGATGAGCAAGCGGGCCTTTGCTTCCCAGGCGTTTTTCGTTTCTACCAACAAATCGTTGGTTTTTTGAGTTTTACCAACTCTCTATTTCGAAGAGGGTATCGCCTGCACACCGAACGTAACCTATAGGGTTGCCGGAGCGTCATCGTGGGCGCGCAAGAAGCACACATTCGCTGGAAGCTTCGAATTGGCACTTGATCCGGCTCACCGGCCATCGGCCCAGACGGCACCATTTACTTTTGCTCTGATCTCAGCCGCTTCACGGCGGTGCGACCCGATGGGACTGAGAAGTGGGTATTCAAACTGCCTGCGTCTTCGCCGCCACCGGACCTGCGACCCAGCGATGTCGCGGAATGTCGGGAAAACAAAGCGGGTGGGTCCACAGCAACGCACGCGCCGGCCATAGCGTCGGATGGCACGGTTTATTTCGGTGTCACGTTTCATCCCTCGCAGTCGCCTGCGGACGCGAAGCTCGGTCTGTATGCGCTCTCGCCGGAGGGCCGCGTGAAATGGCTTTTCGCAACCCCGGATGAGGTCACGTCGTCACCTAACATCGGTGCCGATGGAGTCCTCTACTTCGCCACCACTTCCGCAATCCACGCAGTCAATCCAGACGGCTCGTCGAAGTGGAGTCACCCACGCGGCGGGAAGCCTGTGCGTTGGTCATCGCCCGCCATCGGCAAAGACGGAACGGTCTATGTCGTCGGCGAGCGACTACTGGCGCTCCACCCGAATGGTACCCTTGCGTGGTCCTGCGCGCCCGTAAGCGGCCCGCTCAGAGGCTTCGCGTCGCATCCGGCGGTCGGTATCGATGGCGTAGTGTATTTCGGCGTGGGCCACGAACTCGACTTCGCCTTCATACGGCCGTCTGAACAGAGGACTGGAATTTTTCGGCGGCTTTATGAGTCAACGGAAAAGCTAGCGCGACAGCACGGCGAAAGACGCCTCTGGGTACACGCGAGCTTGATGGCCCAGCCAGCCTTCGCGGCAATGGGGTTTGAAATTGTGAGAAAGGAAACTGTCGAAATAGGCGATCAGTCTTTTGAACGGTTCGAGATGGAAAAACAATTCGTTAGTGCTTGACCACGCGAAGTAGCATAATAAATCGCGTGAGGACGGCCATTGCTGACCGCCCTCCCCACACCACCTAGCGTGCGGGTCCGCATCCGGCGGCTCAACGAATATGAGCAAGCTCTGCCCATCATGTCTTAAGAGTCTGGGACTCCTCTAGCCGCTAGCCAAGCATTCGTCATACCAACACCGCTTGGGATCGTTTTGGCCATGTGCTAAGGACTAATGTCTGTCATTTTACGTCTCGAATGATTTGCCGAAATCTTCAAATTGTTCGGCCCATTGCCCCGGTCGGATTGGCTAGAATGAAACTTTATTATCCGGCGCATGCCTGAAAATTACTAGTTCTGCGAAATGAGAGAAAAATGGCGAGTAGTAGTGATAGAGGATTCTTCGGCTTCAAAGCCGGTTACTACGGTTTGTCGTATCGCAGTCGGTTTCTTTACGACCTGATCATGACACCGATCGGTGCCGTCGCCGTCACGGGATTGGTGTGGTGGTGGTCCCGGCCAGTCTCCATTGCCGGGTATTGGTTCGTCGGCGTTCTTGTCGTTGTGGGCATTGTATCGTCGTCGTACAACTACTCCTGTTGGAAAGCAGAGTGCCCGGGTGGATAACCTGTTGGCCAAACGAGAGAATTCACGTGAACGGCAAGACATCTAGCATTCTCAGATTTTCCTGTGAACTTAAACCCTATAAACTCATGCCCATTACGGGCGTACCAATCGAGTGCACCAAAGTCGAGGATGGTGTTTTGGGTGCTGGCATGTCAAACTCCGCAACTCGGGTACATGTGCCGTTATGCAGAATACTCCAACGCGAATCACGTAAAGGAAACACAAGCAGTGCCAATTTGTCCTACGTGCAACAAGGCAGTATCAATTTTCCGTTGGGACATCTTCCGATGCGCCTGCACGGCTTGC
>JANNNN010000465.1:0-5070 GCA_031398555.1 Planctomycetia bacterium
GCCCAGACTGCCAAGCGGATATTTTTAGTACTGATCTCGCACATGTGCTGAAGTACTTCAACGGCAATCTCAACTGGGGCGGACATTCCGACGAGAAAGCCAGCAAAACGGAAAATTCCCCTTGACGCCAAAGTTTGAAAAAACACTCAAGATTCGTCTTGACCTAGACGGGGTTCAGCTTCCATAATCCGCAGCAGCGTACAGGAGGACGCCCAGCGAGATTGCTCAGCCACACATAATGGCCTGGCAAACTGGCTGGGGATGGAATGGAAACCCAAAATGCACTTTTGATCCGGAGAGATCAGTCGACACCGGCTTAGTCGATTGCTACCGCTCCACCAAAACAGTGCATCAGCGACACGGCGTTTGTGGTGCTAGCGTCATTGGCCATTGACCTTTATCCTGGTGAAATGAGTTCCGCGGATGTGGATACTCGGATTCCGGGGTGGTCTGGACTAGGCCTTTTTCGCATGCCAGAATCGCCAGTGGAGTACTCGGTGTCGTTTACGTTTGATTTAGATACCAAAGAACGCGTTCGCGCCGCAACAGATCTTGTAGATCTTGTCGGCGTTCGGCTAGAGCTGCGCCGTCAGGGTCGCAACTACGTTGCTATCTGTCCTTGGCATGCGGATCGTCGTCCAAGTCTGCAAATCAACGCTGAAAAACAGATCTGGAAATGCTGGGTCTGCGATATCGGTGGCGACGTTTTCAATTGGGTTATGCAAGACGAAGGTCTGAGCTTTCCCGAAGCGATGCAGAAACTGGCTGAGCGAGCCGGTATTACTCTCGAAACAAAAACGGGCATATTCAAGCCGCGTGTAAGTCCGGACGAAAAAGCAGCGCTGTTCAAAGTCATGAACTGGGCGAGCCAACTGTATCACAAGTTCCTGTTCGATTCAGAGGACGGCTCAGAGGCCCGCAAATACCTTGAGAATCGCGGCTTACTGACCGATAGCTTACGTCAATTCCAAGTGGGCCTCGCGCCGGAGAGCTGGTCGTTTCTGCTCGACCATGCAGAGAAGGATGACTTTTCCGCGAACTTGCTCGAAGCGGCCGGTTTAGTTGTCAAGCGCGATCGCGGCGGCCACTATGACCGTTTCCGAAATCGCGTGATATTCCCGATTTGCGATCGTGAAAAAAGAGTTATCGCCCTCGGCGGTCGAGTTCTTCCAGGTTCGGAAGAAGGCGCCAAGTACATCAACTCGCCCGAAACAAAACTGTTTACCAAGAGCCAACAACTGTATGGCTTGGATGTTGCCAGCCTCCCGATTCGCCAACTCAAGCAAGCGATCGTGATGGAAGGTTACACCGACGTGATGTTCGCGCATCAGTGCGGCATCACCAACGCGGTGGCAGTGCTCGGTACTGCCCTTGGCACGGCGCATCTAAAAATTCTACAGCGACAGAATTGCGATCAAGTCGTTCTGCTGCTCGACGGCGACGAAGCCGGTCAGCGACGATCCGACGAAGTCCTCGAATTATTTCTCGGTGCGGCGCTCGACGTTCGCGTGATGACGCTGCCCGATGGACTAGATCCAGCCGACTACTTGAAAGAGTTCGGTGGCGAGAAGCTGCGTGAATTGATAGCAACATCAGTCGACGCGCTTGAGTTCAAAATGCGAAGGATCAGCACCGGTTTCGACCCGCTGCTCGATACGCACCGCGCTAATGCCGCCATGGAAGAGATGCTCTCGCTGCTGGCCAAAGTGCCGAACAGTGGTCTGCTCACTCATGAATCGTTCAAGATGCGTCAGGATCAAATACTTAGTCGGATGGCGCGGCAATTTGGACTGCCTGAACCGAGTCTTCGTGATCGTCTCAAGAGCTTGCGTGACAGACAATCGAAACTGATTCGAAAACCAGAGGCAGAAGAACCGGCTCAGCCAGCTCAGCGATTAATGCGACCCAGTGATATGTCGCCGCTTGAGCGAGAATTGCTTGAGCTGATCATAGTTTCGCCGTTGGTAGCGCCGGTTGCACTTGAGCGGGTGCAACCCGACTGGTTGAAAAGCGAGGCCGCGAAGCAAATGCTCAACGCATACCAAGAACTCGAATTTGCAGGTCACCCACTCGACTTTGACAGCGTGTTGATCGTACTTGAAGATCCATCGCTGAAGAGTTTGTTGGTGACATTGCATGAACAAGCCATTGCAAAGCTGGGCTTCACTCGCGAGACGGCTGAGAACCGACTGCGAGCGCTTACGTTTCGAATGGGAGAACTGCAAGATGTGCAGAGGCAACAACGCCAAATAGTTGAACTTGGAAGTGGCAAGAAATCTGAGGAAGAGAAACTGAGTTTGTTGACGGACGTTATTCGTCAAGCGCGTTTACGGCAAGGTTTGGAAGAGAAGAAACCACAGCTTCCCGAGCCAGTGGAATCTGGCACAGAAGCTTCTAAACCCGCGAGTGGTGTGACCGAAAAAGGACAACCCTCGCCCTGAAATCGCGTTTGTTGAATGACCAAGTAGCATAGGTTGCTAGCTGGTGAATAGCCGGCGTGTAAGCCCGTGGATATTGGAAAATATTCACAGGCTGGAAGCCTATGCTACGAAAAGACTGTTGGGCCAAGGTAGGCTCCAACTTGAATTTGACCTGAGTTTTCCACAGTCCGGTGCCCCCGCTACCGGACCTATCAAAAGGAGTTGAATCGTGGAAGTTATGGACCTAGAACTGCGTCAGTTGGTTGAGAAGGCAAAGTCCCAAGGATTTTTGACATACGCCGACGTCACCCCCTATCTCCCTGACGAAGATTGCAATAGCGAGAAGCTCGACAGTCTTTTAGCAATGCTCGAGCAGAACAGTATCGAATTGCTAGATCGCGCGCCAGCCAATTTCAAACTCAATCTGATCGGCGAATCGAACACCGAGTGTTTGCTCGACGGTGAAGCCGACAACAACATTGTTCAAAACGAGCGCAAGGGATTGAGTTCACCATCTCCGAAACTCAGCGACGATCCAATTCGTTTGTATCTTAGCCAAATGTCCGAGATTCCACTCTTCACTCGTGAAGAAGAAATCTCGCTTGCCAAAAAAATCGAGATCACGCGCAAACGCTTCCGGCGCTCGGTTTTGAGCAACGATTACGCGCTTCGAACCACGGTTGAAATCCTTAATCGTGTGCATCAAGGCAAGCTGCCATTTGATCGCACAATCAAAGTTTCGCTGACCGAGCGATTGACCAAGGAGCAAGTATCGGCTCGTATGCCGCACAATCTCAAGACGCTCAATACTTTGATCGCACGCAAGCGAGCAATTTTCCTGCAGATCGTTCGCAAGAGTACCGATCCGCTAACCAAAAAGCAGTTCGTTCGCCAGTTCGTCCGATTGCGTGATAAGTGCGTAACTCTCGCAGAAGAACTCAGCTTGCGTTCACGCCGTGTGACACCCAACATGCGCCAGCTCGAGCAATTCTCCAACCGGATGTGCGCCCTTCAAGGACGGATTGCCGAGCTTGAATCGGATCCGATGTCGGCGCCAGAATGTGAACGCTTGCGCAATGAACTGCGTCAGTTGATTGTCACGACTCAGGAAAGCCCACGTAGTCTGCGTAATCGTTGCGACGAATTTAAAAAGCACTTTGCTGATTTTGAAGCGGTAAAACGCGAGCTCTCGCAAGGTAATTTGCGTTTGGTGGTTTCGATCGCCAAAAAATACCGCAACCGCGGTATGAGCTTTTTGGATTTGATTCAAGAAGGCAACACCGGCTTGATGCGCGCAGTGGACAAGTACGAATATCGCCGCGGTTTCAAGTTCTCGACTTATGCTACATGGTGGATTCGTCAAGCGATCACTCGCGCGATTGCTGATCAGGCACGCACGATCCGCATTCCGGTTCACATGATTGATGTGCTCAGCCGATTGCGTAATATTCAAAAGCGTTTGACACAGACATTGCGTCGTGAGCCAAGCACCGAAGAGATTGCCGAACAAACTGAACTACCGCTCGAAGAAGTTCGGCGTGTGCTCGACATCGGTCGCCATCCGATCAGTCTTGACCGTCCAGTTGGTGAAGGCGAAGACAACAGTTTTGGCGAGTTCATCGAAGACGATTCGAATGACAATCCGATTCGCAATGCGGGTAACGGTTTGCTCAAAGACAAGATCGAGCAACTGCTGAAGTCGTTAACCTTCCGCGAGCGTGAGATCATTCGTCTGCGATACGGTCTAGTCGACGGTTATTCCTACACGCTTGAAGAAGTCGGCCGCATTTTTAAAGTGACTCGTGAACGCGTGCGTCAAATCGAAGCCAAAGCCGTTCAGAAAATGCAGAATCCAGTTCGCGCTAAGCACTTGGAAGGTTTTCTGAAGTCCGCGGCGGCTTAGTACTCAATTCACGCAGAATTCGATGACTCAGTCATTTTGTAGCCCAGCGCACAACGCGCTGGGCTTTTCTCTTTGGTCATTTCAGGTGGGTGTGTCTTCGATGACAGGTGTTATCCGACGCGTGCCGGAGTAGAGTTCGAACTCGAGCAGCCGGCAATCGAGCTGGGCGGTCACGAATTCAATGCGACGCTTGGGCTTGAGGCCAATGTTTTTTCCAAGCTCACGATTGCCTGTGAAAACATATCCCCAATACCCGCCGCAACTCTTTTTCATGAAGTCGCCGATCTGAGAGTAAGTTTCCAGCAATTCGGTCTCTTCCCCTAAACGCTCGCCGTACTCGGGATTGAACATAAGAACGCCACCCTCAGGCGGAATCTCAGTCTCACGGAAATCGCAAACCGAAAAGTCAATCAATGCGGCAACATCTGCGGCCTCCGCGTTGGTCCTCGCGAACTGAACGGCTTCTGGGCTGATATCTGTCGCGATAATCCTCAGATCGTTTACGGTTGTTTTCAACTGGTCCAAGCGTTCGTGTTCGACACGATACTCATTGCGATCGAATCCAAGTACATGCATAAACGCATATCGATTTCGTAGCAATCCAGGATAACGATGGGTAGCGATAAGGGCCGCTTCGATGGCGATCGTTCCTGAACCACACATCGGATTCACAAATGCGACTTTGCGATCCCATCGGCTGGCGAGTATCGTTCCGGCTGCAAGGGCTTCGACCATTGGCGCTCTGCC
>JANNNN010000476.1:0-2173 GCA_031398555.1 Planctomycetia bacterium
GGCTAACGCCTTCCGGCTGATAAGTCACCTGTGAATTAGCGATCACAATTGCACTCATACGCGGAACGTCGATAACGCGATCCGCCTAGTGGCACCAACCAAACAAACCCAATCTGGTCAAAGCAGTAAGGTTAAATCATAGCGGCGATTCATCGCGGTACACTCTCTCGAATGGTAACTCAGTTGGAACAAGCCCCCATCGATCAAGCTCGCATTGAAGCTTTGCTGAAGCGACATTTCGGTTTCGAGCACTTTAGGGAGCCACAGTCTTCAGTGATCGAGCGAACATTGAAAGGCGGCCATTCACTTGTGATTCTTCCGACAGGTGGTGGGAAATCATTGTGCTACCAATTACCTGCAATCGCGATCGACGCAACTTACCGGGCAACGAAGGCATTAGAAATTGGACCAAGGCCGATCACTGTTGTGCTCTCGCCGTTGATTGCGCTGATGAAAGACCAGGTCGATGCGTTGCAATCCAAGGGAATCGCAGCCACGTTCATCAACTCGTCGCTCGATCGACAACAGCGAGAGGCTCGCTACGCAGCGGTCCGCGACGGCGATTTCTGCTTGTTGTACGTCACGCCCGAACGGTTTCGTAAGCCAGAGTTTCTGGAGGTCTTAGGCCAGCGCCACGTTGCGTTGCTGGCGATCGATGAGGCTCACTGCATCAGCCAGTGGGGTCACGATTTTCGGCCCGATTACACCTGCATTCCCGAACTGCGAAAGCAAATGGGGGAACCAACCACGCTGTGTTTGACGGCCACCGCAACGCCGGATGTGCAGCGAGACATCTTAACGCAGTTGGGTTTGTCCGATTTCGGCAGTGGGCTTGGCGATTGTCAACTGTTTCATCAAGGCATAGACCGACCCAACTTGTCACTCGACGTTGAGGAGGTCTGGGGTGTTGATGAAAAACTTGATCGAATCGTCAGCACTGTACAGAAATGGCATGAGGCTGGTCCATCGTGCGGCGTCGTTTACTTTACCCTCATCCGCACACTGGTTGAGTTCAGTGAACATTTGAAGCGTCGTGGGTTGGAACACGTTTGTTATCACGGTGACCTTGAGCGACGTTACCGCAAACGAATTCAAGAAACGTTCATGACAGGTCGAACGCCACTTGTGTTGGCAACCAATGCGTTCGGAATGGGAATCGACAAAGAAGACATTCGGTATGTGATTCACGCTGATGTTCCGGGGTCGATGGAAGCTTATTACCAAGAGATTGGTCGAGCCGGCCGCGATGGAAAACCGTCCGAATGTCTTTTACTCTACGATCAACGCGACTTGGCAACCCAAATGGAGTTTATACTTTCGAGTAATCCTAACGCTGATTTCTATTGCCGTACGTACGACTTGCTGTTGCATGAAGCGGAATCCATTCGGGCGTTTGGATACGATTGGCTGCACGAGCGGCTGTGCGATCGACAGCGTCATGATCGGCGACTAGAGACGGTATTGGCGATGTTCGCGCGTTACGGATTGATCGAGGATGAATTCGATTTAGCCAACGTCAAAATCGCCGCTCCATTACCAGCCAGCCTTTCCAGTGCAGATGCTCGTACCGAAAAACGACTGCGCGACCAGAAGAAATTGTATGCGCTAGTTCAGTACACGCAGGCTCAAGATCGCCGCGCATTCATCCACGAGTACTTTGGCGTTAAGAGTTAGAGTCGCGCCGGTCCAGTACTTCAAACCACTGCGAGGCTGCGCTACTTTTTCTTGTCAATCATTTTGCGCGTTCGAGTGACCACTGGCGATCGAGCTGTGCGATTTCGTTTTGGTTTTTGACCTCCTCTAAAGAATTGCCAGTGCCGGCTGACTTTTCTAACAGCACCAAACGCTTTGCAGTTTCAGATTCTTCCTTTGAAAGTGTACCGTTTCGAAACAGCGTTTCTAATTCTACTACTCTTTTACGATAGTCATACGACCCTCCCCGACGCGTACGCTTCAAATGAACTCGCAGCAAAGCCAATGCCCATTCAACGTTAAAAATGAGCCGCTATTGATGTACGACATAGGGATGATCGGCACGCATCCAGAGCCCCAATCCGGGGTCGCGGATGAAGTAAAATTCTTCACCGTTTGAGTCTTGATGCCAGCCATTGTCTAGATCATGACACTGGTATTGTTCCGTCAACTGCGCCGCGTTGCCGTAACTGTAGCCAAC
>JANNNN010001200.1:0-5114 GCA_031398555.1 Planctomycetia bacterium
CATGACCCAACCGGCTTGTTCGATGTTCGGCAGTTCGAAGAGATTACAATTCTCGCCGGTTCAGGACTTGGCGGGAGCTCGCTGATTAACGCCAGCGTAGCGTATCGACCCGATCGCGAAGTGTTTCAACAACCGATGTGGCCTCAATTACTTCGCGACCGCGCTTACTTAGATGCCTACTACGAATTGGCTATCGCTGAATTGGGCGCCAAGGTCGAGCCGCTCGACTATAGCTCAAAGATGCTTGCACAGCGTATCGCTGCCGAGCGACTGGCTCGCCGCGGAGCTCGTTTTGATCCAGCGGTGCTAACCATCATGCGCTCAACGCAGGGCAATCAATTGCCAGTCATCAATCGCCAGAGCTATCGCCAGAGAAACTGTATCGACTGTGGCGACTGCTTATCGGGCTGCAATGTGGGTGCGAAAAACACACTCGCGATGAACTACATTCCCATGGCTCGCCGGGCGGGTGCCGAGTTCTTTACGCAGACGGAAGTGCATCGTATCGAGAAGCTCGCCGTGGGATATCGAGTCCACTTCACTGTCTCGTGGCGAAATGACGATGGCACTTTCGCTCGCTGCCCCGGCTCCACGACAACTCGCGTTTTGATACTCGGTGCGGGCAGCTTGTGTAGTACTGAATTACTGTTGCGATCGCAGTCCGAGTGCATGCAGTTGTCTCAGCGGCTGGGTTTCGGTTGGACCGGCAACGGCGACGCGCTCGGCTTTATCACCCAGAGCCAATGTCCGACAAGTGGTGCCGGCAAATCGGCTTACCAAGCACCGTGCCCACCGGTCGGGCCGACGATTCAATCCAATGTCACTTACCCACAACGTCCGCTGGCTGGTCGAGTCCTGATTCAAGAAGGGGCAGCAGCTCGGGCTTATGCCAATGCGATCGGCACGCTCATGCTCGACCCAACCATGGAGAACACCCAAATACTTCTCGGTATGGGACACGACGGAGCCAATGGACGAATCACATTGAATGAGAAAGGTTTTGGTCAAGTCAGTTGGCCAGAGCTCCTCAATAGCGACTATCGAAAACTAATACGCTTCGAGTTCGAGCAGATGGCGATTGCCCTTGGCGGCAAGTATCGCTTCCTCAAAATTTTTGGCGACAAGATGATCTCTGTGCATCCGCTCGGCGGCTGCGGCATGTCCGACGACCCCCTTCATGGTGTTGTCAATCACAAAGGTCAAGTCTTCGACGGTAGAGGCTGCGGGGACTTTGACTATCAAACGGGTGCCCCGCGCGTCCATTCAGGATTGTACGTCATCGACGGAGCTATTCTGCCAACTTCAATCGCCTGCAATCCACTACTAACTATCACCGCTCTCGCTGAACGCGCCAGCGATATGATGCTTGACGAACCCGAGTTTGCGGATTTGTTTGTTACTTCATGATGCAAAACTTGCTGGGCACGGATCTCTCATGCATCGCTGCTTCTCGCTAAGCGAATCGGGTGCAGAATCGGGTGTCCAGCCCGGCTCCTACGATGTTTTTTTGATCGGCTCTTGGGTCGAAGAGCGAGGCTCGGTGCGCGCCGACGGTAGTTTCTCACCTGGAATCACGCGCATCCCTTTACTCTATCTTGACCCCAAGAAATCGGGATTGAAAGCCGAAGTCAAAAAAGGCGAGAGAAATCACTTCACGTTCAACCTAAAATCGGATCACTGCCAGCGCTTCATGCAGGACCTTCGCCTGGTACCATAACCATCCAGCCGACATTAAACTTGTCGGTGACCATTCCATAGCAGGGTGACCAAAACGTTTGGGAGAGCGGCATCTGAATGCTGCCACCTTCGGCGAGCGCGTTGAAGGCTTTATGAGCCTCGACTTCAGTGGGAACGCCAATGGCGAGACGAAAGCCGTCAAACTTTGACTTGTCATCGCAGCCATCGGAGGCCAGGATGTGAACGTCGCCAATGCAAAATGAAGCATGCATTACTTTGTTTTCAAAGCCTGCTTGCAACATGCCCGGTGGCGTAGGTTCGGGGCTTTCGTTGAATCGCATCATCATTTCGATCTTCGCACCTAAGGCCTGCTGATAGAAATTAAGTGCTTCTTCACAACGACCCGCGAAGAATAGATAGGGGGTGATGGTAGTGGACATGATTGCTCCTGTATGGGATTGAGACGTAGTAGCTTGATTGGGTCTTCTAATGAATTTTGGTTTCGGCTTACTTCATTGTTGAAGGATCAAAGACTTCGCGGACTTCGACCGCGCCAACCCTGGCGCCCGAATGTTCGGCGGCGATCGTCAACGCTTCGGACTGATCTTTAGCCAGTATGAAATAATATCCCCCCAGGACTTCTCGCGTCTCGGCGAAGGGCCCATCGGTTACTGTCCGCTGACCATTGCGCATTCGGATACTAGTCGCGGTATCGGTTGGATAAAGCGGCGATGCGCTCAGGTACTGGCCACGCGAATCAATTCGATGCGTCAATTCGACCGCTTCCAACATCGCGGCATGATGAGCTTCCGCCCCAGCCTTGATCCATGCTTGCTCGTCGTCGTAGCAGAGAAACATAAACTTTTTCAATGGTAACTCAGTCGCTGTGTCAAGCGTCTGTTTTTCTGTCGGTAGCCCATCGAGTTTCAATACAGGCCGAATCTCGACGGTCCCCTTCTTGGCTGGTGGCAAACTACCGGCAATTGCAATCGCTTCATCGAGGTTCGCGACATCGATCAAGTAGTATCCGCCAAGTTGCTCTGTGGTCTCAGCAAAAGGACCAGCAGTGATCAGCGGCCGGCCATCGCGAACTCGAATCGTTGAGCCTGTAGCTACTGGAAGAAGTGGCGCTGCAGAGATGAATTGACCTTTTGCGGCCAATTCTTGACAAATGCCCATCGAAGTCTCGACGCACTGCTTCCATTCGTCAGGCGACCAAGCATTTTCGGGACTGTAAATGAGGAGCATGTATTTCATAGTTTTCTCCGGGCAGTTTATGGGTGTCTTCAAACTCGCGTAGTTCGGGTCACAGTTGACGGACTGACTCTTTGCCAGACATCTTCATCGGCGGTTGGTCTGGTCCCAGACTGCACTCATTTTCATAAAGCCAATCTCCAACGAGCCTGTGGAGCCAACGATGTTCTTTCTGAGGTTTGGGCATTTGCATTTTGGATCTTCCTTGGAATTCGAATTTTGTATTGCATCGCTTATGGAAGACGACAATGGGCCTGTGCCCAATGCTGTTGTTCAACCGCTTGTTGGTGGGACCTGATTTAAACTCTTTTCATAGGATAGTCGACTGGCCTTCGAGAAATTCGACAGCTGCTTCACAAAAAAATTGGCTGAATTGTGCGACTACTAGTAGAGAATGGACATCCGCAGGTTGTCGAACCCTACTGCAGACTTGCTAGACGTCCCTGCAAAAACCGAATTTCGGGTTCTTGCTTGGCCAAACGAAGCGCGTCTAGATAGGCAATTCTAGCCTCGTCGAACCGTCCAATTCGCCGGCAGAGCTCGGCCCGGGCGGCATGGACAAGATGGTAGTCGGAGAGCTCGCCTCGTCTTAGTATGGCATCGATGAGTTCTAGTCCGGCGGTTGGGCCGTCGCTCATCGCAACCGCAACGGCTCGATTCAACTCGACGACTGGAGACGCATTGATCGCATACAGTGCTCCGTAGAGTGCAACGATTTGAGGCCAATCCGTTTCACTCGCCGTCTTCGCGCTCGAATGAACCGCCGCGATGGCCGCTTGAACGGTGTAACTCCCGAATCGGCCTGTGGAGAGCGAGCCTTCTACTAATTGCTGACCTTCTGCAATCAATCTCGCATCCCAAAGCGATCGGTCTTGATCTTCGAGAAGTATGAGGTCGCCGCGGTCTGTCGAACGCGCCTTTCGTCGCGACTCTTGAAGCAACATGAGGGATAACAAGCCCATGGCTTCTGGATCAGGCAACAAGCCTATGAGCAGTCGGCCGAGTCGGATTGCTTCCCTTGACAAATCAGCGCGTGTCAACAAGTTACCCGATGACGCCGAGTAGCCTTCATTGAAAATCAAATAGATGACCGCCAGCACCGATTCAAGCCGTTCTGGAAGGTCTGTGGCTGACGGAATGGCGAATGGAATTCCTGCATCGCGGATCTTGGCCTTTCCTCGAACGATACGCTGGGCCATCGTAGTGGGAGAAGTTAGAAATGCGCTTGCAACTTCTTCGGTCGTCAGTCCGCAGACTTCACGAAGCGTCAATGGCACTTGGACCTTTGCATCAATTGCCGGATGACAACATGTAAAAATCAACCGGAGTCGATCGTCCTCAATTTCTGCCGTTGCTTTAGCGACATTTGATTGTGTGACTTGCTCGTTTCGAACCGCTATTTCTAATGCGAGGTCATCGAATCGCCCCCGTCGGCGCAGTGCATCAATGGCTTTAAAGCGGCCAGTTGAAACCAACCACGCTCGTGGGTTTGCGGGAATCCCCGACACCTCCCACTGCGTGAAAGCGGCCGCGAACGCATCGTGCATCGCTTCTTCTGCCAAATCGAAATCTCGCAATAACCGCACAAGCGACGCGAAAATGCGTCTAGAATCGGAGCGGTAAAGTTCTTCAATCTCGGAGCGGAAGTAGTGGTTCTGGGCATCATTTTCCATAAAGCCATTTTATCAAGAATTTCACAGTTGAACATTCGCTCTAGTGCATTGACCCCAAGCGCCGCAGATGTCCAAGCTCAGCAGATCGCGGGCCTATCCTACTTGCGTTTCATCGTTCGTAAAAATGACCTCGCCAGATATGGCATTAGCACGCGCGAAGTCCTAGATACAATCAGTGCGGTTGACTGTATGCCAGTTGGAAGCCTGATGAAATTCGCAGAGGGAACTACCGACGCGAGTCGTTCGGCTTGCGTTCGAAAAGCGGTCAAACGCACAGCAATTCACGTGCCGCTCCGCACCACCCGCCACGCAACCCCAATCACGCTGGAAAGGGACTAAACAGTTACTGTTCCAAAAGGAGAAGAGATGATCAAAACGGATGGATTCAATGCTAATCTTGTGCCAAGAGCGAAAAACCGAGCGGGAACTAAAAGCACTGCGAGAAGTCCGTTCACGGAGGACTCCTAAAATGTTGCATATCTTAAACATGTAGCGGTAAATCAACATAAC
>JANNNN010000505.1:0-3149 GCA_031398555.1 Planctomycetia bacterium
ATGTTTTGAGAACGCGGGCGAAGCTGTGCGGGCATGAACTAGTGAGTGCGACGGGCGGCGATATCAAAATTTCCCCAAAATAGCTCGCGACCTCGCATAATGTGAAACTTGGGCGAAGCACTTTCTTTCAATTCGCTCGAATTGAATATGTACGCTAAATCATTCCAGTTAGGCGTTTGCCAGTCGAGCAGGCCGACGAGCACATCACCTGATTTAATCTGCGCGTTAGACGCCGGGCTATTGGGCTTAACTGAAACCACTTTCAATCCGCCTTTATAGCTTGCGTCGACGGCTCGCACTTTGGATGCATCCGCTACTTCTAATCGCAACCCGATCAAGTTGTAAGCAGCGTCAGCTGACGTCGCGGCGCTGACTTTAGTGGTTGAACTAGAAACCAATTGGTTGCGAGCGCCTTGCGAGCTTCTGCTCGTTAGCTGGGTCGTCGATTTAACGCCTTCTTTAAAGAACTCTAATGAGACTTCTTTGTTTGGCTCGAGGTCCACCATCGCCAGTTCGTATTCCAACCGATTTTTAGTCGTCTGGCCGTTCATCTTCGTCACGATATCACCACGACCAAGATCTTTATTTCCACTTGCAGAAACTATTTTTAGCCGTGACTCACCGTTTTCGTAAACCGTTTCCACTTCGATTGTGCTCTCGAATCGATTGCGGTGATAGGTGGCCACCATGCGAGCGGCGATTTCGATGGCTCGGTCTACAGGAATCGCAAAGCCGATCCCCTGTGCACCGATGCGAACAGCTGCGTTAATACCAACCATCTCACCGTCTGAATTCAATAGCGGACCACCCGAGTTTCCTGGATTGATGCTGGCATCGGTTTGGATCAAGTCTGGGTATTCTTGAACTCCGTTTACAGGAATATCGCGGTGAAGGGCACTGATGATCCCCTCAGTTACGCTGTGGTGGTAACCGTATGGATTTCCAATGGCAATGACATGTTCACCCCGCATTAGATCAGACGACGTGCCACAGCGTACAACCGGAAGCTTTCTTTTCGGATCGACTTTGATTAACGCTAGATCGGTATCTGAGTCTCGGTCGATTAGACGACCAACAAGTTGAGTACCGTCGTGCAAAGTGACTTCGATTTTCGAAACATCTTGCACCACGTGTTGATTCGTCAAAATGAAGCCGCGAGAGTCGATAATGACTCCGGCGCCCATTCCATTGACGAGTTGACCTTCGTTGCCGCCGCTCGGGACCGCCGGTTTATTGCCCTCAATGTTCACCACGGCAGGCTCTGCTTGCTGGATCGCACGCACAGTTGCAGTATAACGGTTTGAGGTTAGATCCTCGGCCCAGACGGATTGACCGCCGAGGGAAAGACTTGTTCCAAGTCCGAGGTTTAAAACCATTTGGCGCCACGAGCGGCTCTTCTTCGACAGCGTCATCAAGACCCTTCCGAGGCGGGAATCTTCGGTTGGGAACATGCTGCGTTCTGGGTCGAACGCAACATGCCACAAGCCAAGCACAACTTTGTGCCTGGTACGAGGGTTGAATCGGTTGGTACGATGGGGGCGCTTGATCCACTATTTTGCTGTCAGCAATCGCTACCCAATTTAACATTCTCGCGGATTGGGTAACTTGTCCGGTCTGCGAAAGCCGTGGCGGCTTGCGACAATTCACTTCAGGGGATGAAGATACCTTTAAAATTCGCGCAAGTACTTTGCCCGTCGCAAGTTAGCAAAATTTTTGGGTAGCGCAATACGTCGCGCATTTCGGGATTTCAGTAAATTGGCAATGACCCGAAAGCCCTTGAGGGCTTCCGCTACCTCAAGAATCACGGTGTACGACCCGACCCAAAAATGAGTTTGGACGCCCTACTAATGTGGCCCAGACTGCTCTTCAAGGCTCTGTATGTAGTGCCTGAGTCGCTCCAATTCGTCGGTCGTATCTTTCAGGCGAAGCATCAGCTCGACCCGCTTGAGTAATTCCACTTTATTAACGGGCTTTGATAGGAAGTCGTCCGTACCCGCTTTCACGGCTCGCTCGATGTCACCCAACTCGTTGAGCGCAGTCACCATGAGCACCATAATTTTTGAAAATTGAGCATCATCTTTCAGCTTGCGGCAAACCTCAAAGCCGCTGAGTTTGGGCATCATGACGTCAAGCAAAATCAGGTCTGGCTGAAACGACTTTGCCTTATCGAGCGTATCTTGTCCGTCGACCGCCAGTTCGATGTCGCAATCAATTTGGACCAAGTAGGCTTCGAGCAGTTCGCGATTGGCCGCGTTGTCGTCGGCAATCAGAATCCGGCTTTTTTCATTCACAGCATTTCCTAATTTGTTATTTCCTACATTGAACTCAACGCTCCAAGCGTCAGTCAAACGTTCTCGAGAGCAGCGGGAACTGGGAAACTTTGGCACATGCCGCGCACTTCATCCCGAACTGCCGCATGCAGTTTTGTGTCATCAGGGTTTCTCAAGGATTGTGAAATCCAGTTTCCGATCTGCTTCATTTCGGCGACCCCCATTCCTCGCGTGGTTAGAGCGGGCGTGCCGATACGAATTCCACTTGGGTCCATGGGCTTACGAGTGTCGAATGGGATCATGTTCATGTTTACGGTAATACCGCAGGCATCGAGCGATTTTTCAGCTTGCTTGCCGCCTAAGCCAATGCTGGTAACGTCCACTAACATCAAGTGATTGTCCGTTCCACCGCTGATCAGCCGCAAACCCGCGCTCGAAAGCGACTCTGCGAGTGTCTTGGCGTTCTCCACCACTGAAACTCCGTAACGACGGAAGTCACTGGTCAGGGCTTCCCCAAAACAAACGGCTTTGCCCGCAACAACGTGCATCAGTGGACCGCCTTGCAGTCCCGGAAACACTGCGCTGTTGATCGACTTAATGTGTTCTTGCTTGCACAGCACAATTCCAGAGCGCGGACCTCGGAGAGTTTTGTGGGTTGTCGAAGTGACGTAGTCGGCCACTGGCAACGGGTTGTCGTGGACGCCAGCGGCTACCAGGCCAGCGTAGTGCGCCACCGCGCGAACGATTCGCCGCCGGCTGGACCGGCGTGCTCGCGATCGCGGTCGTCATCTACAGCCTGATCGCGATCCTCGCGCTCTTTTCCGAGGGCTAGGAGCCGCTGCCCGAGATCTTCACGCTTTTCAACGACACTCCAACGGG
>JANNNN010000661.1:0-3598 GCA_031398555.1 Planctomycetia bacterium
CATTACACGGTCAGCGAAGACGGCAAGTCGCTTCGACCGATGTCAGAATCTAAAGCGAACTTGCCGATTCGGCCCATGCCATTGCCAGACGAAGCCCACGCTCAAACTGTGATTCATGAAGTCGGTCGCCGCGCGCTCTTGGCCAGCCGTATCGAAGTGCCGCTTGATCGAATCGTGCCCACACCGGATCAGCGGTGGCAGGCGGACA
The DNA here is from genome assembly GCA_031398555.1 of Planctomycetia bacterium. Taxonomy (GTDB): domain Bacteria; phylum Planctomycetota; class Planctomycetia; order Pirellulales; family Pirellulaceae; genus Aureliella. Next base: position 209 of record JANNNN010000661.1, read on the forward strand.
GCTCGAAGTTCCTTGAAATCCCGATCGGTCAGAGCGGCGTTGGTCGCACTCACTCATTGAAGCTGGGCGTTGGAACAGCTCAGCATGCAATTGTGGCCGGTAAAACCGGCTCGGGTAAATCTTCGATGCTGCATGCGATCATTTCAGGCGCGGTCCTCAAATACTCTCCTGAGAACCTGCGGCTGGTGCTACTTGACTTCAAAAAAGGGGTCGAGTTCCAGATCTACTCGGATAATCAACTGCCTCACGCGGACATTATCGGTATCGAAAGCCATCGTGAATTCGGCCTTAGCGCACTCGAGTATGTTGACGGATGTATGCAGCGCCGCGGCGAAATGTTTCGCAGTCGGGGCGTGCAAGATATTGCCAGTTGGAATGCGGCGGTCCCAGAACAGCATCTACCGCGAATGCTGATTGTCGTTGACGAGTTCCAAGAGCTTTTTGTTGAGGACGACAAACTGTCCAACCAAGTCAGTTTGATTCTCGATCGCATCGTCCGTCAAGGTCGCTCGTTCGGTGTACATGCCATACTCAGCAGTCAGACGCTGGCCGGCGCTTACTCCCTGCCGCGGACGACGCTCGGACAGATGGGCGTGCGGATTGCGCTACAGTGCGACGCCTCGGACGCTCAAATTGTTTTCGCTGAAGACAATCCCGCCGCTGCGAGACTCAAGAATCCGGGCCAAGCGATCTATAACGATGCCGGCGGCCGCATTGAAGGCAACCAACCCATGCAGATCGGTTGGATGAGCAAATCGCAGCAGCAAAAGTGGTTGGCAGAGATCGGCAAAGGCTATAGTAACGCCGATCCAACAACCAACATTCTAGGTCGCTCTGTCGTCTACGACGGCAATCGGGCCGCGACTTGGACGGAAGAGAATGCAAATCGGGCCGTTAATGAAGCCCGGCGCGACATCAATCCAGAAGCAATTTGGTGCGTTGTCGGCGAGAGCGTCGCGATCAGTCCCGCGATTACATTCCCATTGACCAATCAAGCAGGACGCAATGTTCTAATCGTGGGCGGAGGGGACGCAATCGCCGCTTCAGTGATAAGTGTCATAACAGCTTCGTTCGTTCGCCATGCCAAGAATGAACATCGCGCCCAAGTCTTCATTGCTCAAGCCGCAAAGCCGACAGATGCCAAGGCACTACAATTGCCGGAGCGTCTGAAGCACTTGCCGTGTGACCTTAAAGTCGCGGACGTCCGCGGTGTTGATGGCATGTTAAAAGAACTGCACCAGATGCTTAAGACCCGCATCGATCAACCCGATGACGCATCGACGCGAGTGCCTGTCCTGATGAATCTGATTCAGCTCGGCCGTTTACGATCACTTCGCCGCGACGATGAATTTGGCATGGGCAGTTTTGGCGAAGCCGAACTAACTCCCGACAAACTGCTGGAAGAAATCCTTCGAGATGGTCCTAGCCACAACATCCATGTGGTCGTTTGGGCCGAGAATTATTCGACTGTCAATCGCTGGCTATCGCGTACCGCACTGCGCGAGATTGAAATACGTCTACTGATGCAAATGGGTGCCAACGATTCAACCAACTTGATTGAATCCGTAGCCGCAAGCCGCCTCGGCGAGAACGTTATGCTCGTTCACGATGAAGCCACCGGACAAGATCAAGGATACCGACCATTCGACTTCGATACTCTCGGCGAAATACGCCATTGGGTGCTTAGTGCTTAGTGCTTAGTGCTTGGTGCTTGGTGCTTGGTGCTTGGTTCTTAGTGCTTGGTGCGAAGAACCAAGAACTCTGTTTTTCACGCTGCTGAGCGATGCGAGTTTTGCCTGGCGGTGAACAAATGAATGGCCGCAGTGAGTTCGTGCATGGCGCCTTCCAATTCTTGTGACTGCCGCAAAATGGATAAGTTCTCGACCAAGCGATCTTGCAACTGCAGTAGTTTCCCGTCAGCTACAATCGTCGTCGCAACTTCACTCATCAATTTCTGAGCAAGAACCATGTCTGTGTTGAGCTTTTGGATTTCACCCACATAAGATGACTGCTGTTTTTCAACAATCCGCAGGAAATGAACCAAATTCTCTTCTTGCCGCTGGTCGACCTGTTCCCAGCGTAGCTGCGTTGCATCCATTCGACTGCGCCATTCGTCGGCAAGTTTCTTTTCGTACGCACCCAGCGCGGTCAACATGTTGGTCTGCGACTCTTTGACTGTGTCAATGAACGGTGCAAGTGTTCCGTCGACCGACTTGAATCGATAGAGCAGTTCATCTTCGACATAGGTGTTAATTTTGTTCAGTGCGCCACCTTCGCGACGTTCAATGATAAACCGAATCAACATCGTAACGGCAAGCCCGGACATGGCAGTAAAGGTTGTATTGAACGCAGTACCCATCCCGCTCAACATGGCTGGGAGTTTTTCGGACAAACCTTCCATGGACAGTCCGCTAAGTGCAGTACCGAAGTGAACCACCGTTCCGATCAAACCCACGATAGGCAGAATGGCTGTTACGAAGCGTGAGAAGCCATAGCGCTCGAATACTTCGTCGGCGTCGCGAGCGGAGAGCGATTCTAAGTAGTCGCGAAAACCATCTGCCGAGCGTCGCTCGTAGACAAACCGAAGAGCGGATTGAATGCGATGAAACATCATCGTGCCGCTTGCATCGGCATGTTTCCTATTGAGCCCCGTAAGTAGTTCTCCAGCCTGTTCTGGCTCTTCCAATCCAGCTCGTGCAGGCAACCACGTCCGTCCCAACGCGCTAAGTTCGCGGCTGGAGTTTCGGTAACAGAAAAAGTGCTCCGCATTCGCCCAGAAGAACAAAATGACGATCGCGTATTCGGTGATGTGGTGCGTGGTGTACGAATGGAGGATCGAATCGTGCATGAATGGCTGATGCACGATGAAGTAATAAATACCACTGATCGCCATGCCCAGCATGAAAGCCCGCGATCCACCGGCAGTGTTTTTCTTAACCGAAAATGACATCATCGTAGCGGCTCACTCCAGGAATTTGCGGACGTAAGGAGTGGACAATAGCTAAGCCGACTTTGCGAAACAATGCCAAGTTGCCCTGCAATGCGTGCAATGCGGCAATACCCTATGATAACTTGATGTTGCCCCTTTACTCACTGAGTGAATACGTAAGTTTTGATGTTGCGCTATTTGGGTCTTTCGGGCAACGCCAAACGCTGCGAAGCATTTCCAAACTCATTTAGGTACACAAATCGGTCAGGTAGCTGGTTTCTAGAGAAACTGGGAACGCTATGTTCGATGTCGTCTGCCACACTAACTCCTCGTGGTTTTATTGTCGTAGGTGACTTATCAGCCGGAAGGCGTTAGCCGGCGTTAGCCTCCGGTTTAAGAACAAACCGGAGGCTAACGAGAGCGTACCGCTAAAAAACCAGGGAAAAAGCGATTTTTAAAGC
>JANNNN010000728.1:0-2442 GCA_031398555.1 Planctomycetia bacterium
CAAATTGCAAAGTTCAGCGAGCGCGACCGATTCCAAATTGATCGCCGACTGCTACCGGGCGGCCATCTTTGAAGACAACTTGTACCATCTTCTCGCTCTGCACCGCTGCATCATGCTCGTCCGTCAATTGGGCGACGATCTGCTTGGACTGCTCATCAATCACTTGCCCCGTCGAAGGATATGCCCAACGACCATCGAGACTAAAGGTGACCCAGCCCGGTTCATCGCGCAATTCGATATTCGTAACCGGTTTAGGCGGGTCGACAGTGTTATCGTAGATATGTAGACGCTGGTTAAAGGCCACGACGACCCAAACTTCACGCTCGTCCGGAGTCAGACCAACACCATGGCTTGGGCAACCATGCCGCTTAATCGGTCCCTTTGAGAAACCTTGTACTTCGACACGTGCGATTTTCTTTCCAGTCGTTATGTCACCAACCTCAAACCCAAGCAAGTCGTTAACACATACATAGCAACGCGTCTGCGCAGCGTTGATCGTGAACGGCCGAATCGATGCCGCGAACGGGCCCACCTCGCGCACCAGTTTGTGTTTGCTGGTATCTGAAATTGAAAGCAAGGGTGACTTCAAGCCAGCCAAATAAGCGAACTTCCCATCCGCACCGACCATCGTGTTGTGCGCCCCTGAATCCGGAGTCAACGTTGCCAGTACGTCTCCGGTAATCGTATCGACTACATTCCAGTGTGGCCCCTCAAACGATGGCAAATAAATAAACTTGCCATTCGGGTCGATCGACATCCGATCACAACCACCTTCATAAGCTCGCTCCCAAATTAGCTTTTCACTTACCAAGTCAACACACATCAACGTCTTGATGGTACTTACATAGATGCGCCCCGTCGCAGCGCTCGCGCAGACACCTTTCACATTGATCGGTTGCCCTTTGTCATCCAATCCGCCCAGCGAAATTCGCTTAACAAATCGATGCCCACGATCGATATCAAAGACTAACAGACCATGGCCCCCGTACTCGGCATAGTTTCGCACACCAGGGCAAGCTACATACAAGAAATTCCCCGAAGTCATGTTGTCAGCGGCAGCGGCACAACTTCCAGCGAACAAACATAAAAAGAATGTACCCAACAGGTTTGGATTTTTATCGCGAGTCAAGCAAGTGCTGGCCATGATGTTCATATCGTTCTTCCCAATTACATTAAAATTCTGACACAGAAATCCTAGTTGTCGGCGAACACGTGACCAGATAAGGCTCGCGAATAATCGCACTCGGCTATTGCGCCCCACGAAATTCGGCCGATAAGGCTCAACTACCACAATGACAATTATGCTTTTTTAAGCTCTCCACTGCATCCGGTATCTAACGAAACCAGCTACCAAGTCAACTTCGAAGCCCGCTACGAAGTCAACTTCGATTTCAGACGTGCCGATTCAGGCTCGTTTAGCGGCGGAGTCACCGGTTCTCGGTAGTCAATCGCGTAGTCGTAACCAGCCAACCCACCTTGCGAATCCTCAGTTTGCTGGACTGGCTCAAGGCGAGCTTTCATTGTGGCTGCGTCGGCAATAAAGGATTGATCCAGCATCGTCGAATGCGTCTCAAAAAAACTTCGTCGCTCGATTTCAACTACGTAGTTTGGTCGAACTGCAGCAACAATCGCGTCACTGATTGCTGCAATAAACGACAGATGAAAATCCTCCCATTTTTGACTTTCAATGAACGGGTCCATTCCTGGAAATGGAGACGGCATTTTGAATTCCCTATGGCTTCACCCATCTTTCGGGTGCTGGAAAATGACGAATTTCAAAAGTCAAGCTAAGTCTTGATTGTATCACGACTATTCCTCTTCATCTGAAAGCGGTTCAGCATGGGAATCGTCGAGGCCAAGTTGAATAAGTCGCCGAAGCAACCTTGGACGGCTAATGCCCAGCCAACGCGCGACGCGAGCGCGGTTGCGAGGCGAAAGCTTGATAGCGCGAGAGATAATAATGCGTTCAAGATCGAGCAGGACTTCGTCCAACTTGATCGGCTCGACGACTTGATCGCTGGCGACGACACTGCCTGCAAAAGTACGAATTGAAACCGGTAAGTGTTGACTTTGAACGGCTGCTGAAAACACCGCATGTTGAATCATATCTGCCACACAGCGTTGGAGCTCGCCGAGGTTTTCCGGCCACGAATAAGCGGTCAACAGATCCGACGCTTCGGCGGAAAGTGATAACAGACTGCGATTCAGTTTGTTGCACTGAGCCGCGAGGACTTGTTGGACGACGATGCTGATATCTTCACGCCGCGAGGCCAGTGCTGGCAGGTTAATCTCTACCGGCGCAAGCAGCGATACCAATCGATCCCAGTGCTTGCTGCGCAGCGACAGATCGGCCGCGGCAAGACAACTGGTCGCGGCGACCACGCACTCACTTGCATGCTCAGTCATCCACTGAATGATCGGGTTGAGAGCACCCTCTGCAAG
>JANNNN010000380.1:0-3046 GCA_031398555.1 Planctomycetia bacterium
GACTAAACTAACGTAACGACCATTAACGTAAGCGGGACGCTCTCTAACGCCTTCCGGCTGATAAGATTTAACCATTGCAATCACAACTATACGTTCAGTGTTTCTAAGCGGAACGCACGTTATAGGATAGGGATGGCATGATGCGTTGTTCTACCAGCTGTAGCGCAAGCAAAGCCATGTTTTTCAATGGTCACCAAAAAAATGTCAGCCTCGGAGCGAAAGGCGACACTCCCAAAAATGTCAGCCTGGAAGCAAGAGTGACACTGCTTGACTGTAGTATTAGATCAAACACCAGAAAGCTGCCGGGCTGAATTTCAGCTTGGAGGGCGTTTCTTGGCGCGTTGGTTGGAACCATTCTGATGCAATATCAGCTCAACGACATCGCCTTTACTGCTTTTGACGAACGTAATTTGAGCATCGACAGCTTTGAGAAAGAACTTCTCTTCGGACTCGGCAAAAATTTCGAACTTTGGCTGTCCGGTCGCTTGCAGCGTCAGATGATCACCTTCTTTCGTAATAGTGATGACGAAAGTTGGCGCCAGTTGGTACTCACCGACATAACTTTCAAGGACTTTGGAATCGACCTTGATCGCCGTGCGCTGCTTCTTGGACTCAATCTTCTTCAGTGGAATATCGCGATCCAAAATATGTAGCCCGATGTCATCAATATCGGCAGCTGTGTTGGCAAGTACGACGACTCCCACGCCGCGTTTCTTATCGAAACCGATGAAGGAATGATATCCGCCGGTCTCACCATTGTGCCAAATGATTTCACCGTTCTTGGACTTGAGCTTGTGCCAACCCAATGCGATCGACAAATTTGGCGGACCCGCTGATGCACGCGTCTCGACTTGCAAAGCCATCGCTTTGGACAACGGCGATTTAGTCTTTCCCATGTTGGCTTCGACAAACTTAACCATATCGGCAGCAGTTGAACGCAACGCACCGGCTCCCGCTAATGTTGGCAAGTCCCAATTCTTCACTTCTTCCAAGCCCTCGTTATGACCAACCGCCAACCGTTTCTGCATTTCTGCCGTCAAGGCAATCGCAGTGTCGCTCATTCCTAAAGGCGTTGTGATGCGATCTTTTACCAACTGCTCGTAATCAACTCCGGTGCGCAGAGCCAAAATGTGACCGAGTAAGCCCATACCCAAGTTTGAGTACTCGTATTTCTCGCCGATCTTGCGTGTCAATTTGTAATTCGAGAGCGCCGAATACATCTGTTCTACTGAATAGTCTGCATAAGGATTGTGCCCATCCTTCGGCGAGAAATTTGAAGGCAGAGTCGCCAAAGCCGATGTGTGAGTCGCCAAATCCAAGAGGGTAATCTCGCGACCATCACGCTTCGGCAACGTCACCGTATTTGAAAGATACTTTGAGGCTGGGTCATTCAGACCAACTTCGCCGCGAACCACCATGTCGGCCAATATCAGCGTTGTGAAAACCTTGGTGACTGAACCGATCTCGAACACAGTAGCGCTGGTAGGCTTGATAGGAGTCTTGCCATTGCGGAGCGCTCCGTAGCCGACGAATTGGTTCTCTTTTGCTCCAATGATTCCAACAGAGATACCAACGCACTGCTTGTCACTATCGACTCGCTGCTTGAGGACTTGCTGGACCTCGCTCGCCGTCCATGCTTTTGGCTCACGTTGAGCAAATAGAGTTCCTGACAAAGTGAGAACGGTGAAGGCGGCAAGCAGTTGATAGCGCACTTGCAAACTCTACTTTCGGCCATGGCCTGGATAGACAGTCAATTCGGTTACAACTTTGTCCATATAGATGTCGTGCGAGCCGCATGGGATTTCGGGAAACATTTGACATTCAAAGGCGAGAGCGACGAGCGGTGCATCAGCGCGTGCGTGTTCCAGCAATTTGTCGTAATAGCCCTTGCCGTGACCAGTTCGTCCGCCATTGCGATCGAACGCAACGCCAGGCACCATCACCAAGTCTAGATCTTCGGGCTGCAGTCGCTTCGACGCTACAGAACGCAATTCGGCTTTGGGTTCAAGAATTTTGTACATGCCCACATCGAGCTCATTCATCGACTCCAAGTGGAACAACTCCAACTCGCCGTCTACGCAATAAGGGATAACGATACGTTTGTCCCCCTGTAAGGCTGCCGGTAATGCATGTCGTGTTTGGACTTCATCGCGAACGTCGATATAGAACATCACAGTTTTGGCGGCCGCGTACTCAGGCAGACTCATGAAGCGATCAACGATCAGGCCGCTTACACCGTCCTTGTCCGCTTGCTCTTTGCGATTGGCGTGTGCAGCGGTGCGGATCTCTTGTTTACGACTAGCCAGTTCAATTTCAGGTGAAGCGTTCATGCGAGGTGATTATTCCAAGTCAGCAGCAGAAGGATTATCTGACAAAAGATAAATACAGAAACCAGCGAAGTCGTGTGCCACCCACTTTCGCCGGTGGCACAACGACCCACGTCGCTGATACGCATTAGTTTAACATCTGCCAATCCAACGTCCAAGTGACTATTTGCGCCCGAAGGCTCAGACGACGCGATTAATTCTTTGTGCTCAGTTGGATGGTAACAGAGACTGTATCCATTGGCTCAACATCTCCACTGCCTTCGCATCGACCACAGTCGTCCCCAATTGCGGCATCTGGCCCGGTCCACGCAAGCCCACTCGATGTAGCAAAACCGATCGGTCCGGGTCCGCGGAAGCGACAAGTTTAGCATTGGGTTTGTCGAAAGTGTGGTGGGTTGGTGCGACATCGATAATTTTCATTTGGTCCGTGTCCGCATAAATCGACAAATCCATTTTTGCGTTCCCGCCCCCAGCTTCAACATGGCAGTAGGCACAATTCGAATGCAGGAACGCCCTAGCTCGCTTTTCCAAATTTTCGGTCGCGGCATAGGGATCGCTTAGTTTTGCAAATGTCTCGGGGGCGGCTCCCAGCAACTGATTGGAGCGCAGTTTCAACTGGCCCTCTAATGGCTTCGCTGCCTTCAATCTTGCGTCAATCTCAGCCTGCGACTTTCCCTCTGATTTCAATTCGTCACGCAAGGCGTCTTTCGCCTTCGGCC
>JANNNN010000759.1:0-4288 GCA_031398555.1 Planctomycetia bacterium
CCGACTTAATCATTGTCAATGCAATAGTCTACTCGCCGCTCAATACTTTCGATGAAGCGATTGCGCTCAAGTCGAACAAAATCTTGGCGATTGGAAAGCGTGCATCGATCGAAAAACTGGCCGGTGAGAAAACATTGCGAATAGATGCCAATGGCGGCACGGTGACGCCGGCATTCAATGACTCGCATGTGCATATGTTCTCCGGTGGTGAATCGTTGCAACAAGTGGATCTGTTGGATGCAGTATCACTTGAAGATATTGGCAATCGAATTCGGTCGTTCTCCACCGCGAATCCGAAGAAATCCGTGATCGTTGGGCGCGGATGGCTGTATGGATTCTTTCCGCATGGACTGCCCACTCGTCAGCAACTCGATGCGGTAATTGCGGATCGACCTGCGGTGATGAAGTGCTACGACGGGCATAGTATGTGGCTAAATTCCAAGGCGCTCGCTGAGGCAGGTATCACGCGAGACACCAAGGACCCTGAGAATGGAGTTGTTGTTCGCGATTCGAGAGGCGAACCCACCGGAGTATTAAAAGAATCGGCAATGTCGCTGGCCGAAGGAGTGATGCCCAAACTAACTACTGCCGAGAAGGCGGATTCGATTCGAGCGGGAATCCGTGAGGCTCATCGATTGGGCGTTACGAGTGTTCAAGAAGCCGGTATCGGTTTAGCTGAGTTGGAGGTGCTCGATTCACTTCAGAAGAGTGGCGAACTGAAACTGCGAGTCTACATTGCACTGGCAGGTCGCCCGCGGATGACCGAAGAGGAGATCGATCAACTCGATGCCTTGCGTGCACGCTTTAAAAATCTGTCCATCGGTGCAGTCAAGCTGTATGCAGATGGAGTGATTGAAGCTCATACGGCGGCGCTACTACAGCCGTATGCGAACAATCCGATTCGCGGGCTGCCCGAATTCGCGCAGGAGGATATGAACCGAGTGATCGCAGCGTTTGATCGCCACGGTTATCAAATCATGGTGCACGCCATTGGCGACGGCGGGATCCGAATGACGCTGGATGCTTTCGAGAATGCAGCAAAGGTAAATCCCGCGCCGACCAAGGGGCGACGGCATCGATTGGAGCATATCGAATCGGTCAGTCGCGAGGACATACCAAGATTCGGGCAACTTGGAATCATTGCATCCATGCAACCCTTTCATGCTAATCCGAACAGCAATATCTTCAACGTCTGGGCAGTGAATCTTGGCCCCGAGCGAGCATCGCGGGCGTGGAGTTGGAAGAGTATTCAAGATGCGGGCGGCCGCTTAGCGTTTGGCACCGATTGGCCCGTCGTCGGCGTGGACCCGATACCAGGTTTGCATACAGCGATGACACGTCAAACACTAGAAGGCGAACCGGCTGGTGGGTTTGTACCCGAACAGCGATTGTCACTCCGCGAATCGCTTCGAGCCTACACTAGCGGGTCGGCGTATGCTGAGTTTGCTGAACGCGAGAAGGGAAGTTTAGAGGTTGGTATGGTGGCCGATGTCGTAATTTGGGATCGTGATATCTTTTCAGTCCCGGTAGATAAAGTCAAAGACTCGAAAATTATGAAAACAATTTACGATGGCCACGTTGTTTTCGAGCACCAGTGACTAGAAAGTCTGCTAGGCATTGGTTTAGCATTTGGTTTTGTGTGGCACAGGTAAAGCCAGGGGCACACAAAACCGGCAGTTTAAAACGAGTAGCGTCAGCATAGGAGGCTGGCAGCATCCGACACGTTGGCACTCAGTTTAGCAGCTCGCTATCGACCAGCCATTCTCGCAATCGAAGAGGCCACGCTCCGTCGGCGGACTTGGTGCCAGGACGATATCCGAAACCGTGACCCGCGTTAGCGTAAATGTGCAGTTCGGCTGGTACGCCAGCTTCTTTATATTTTAAGTAAAGCTGAGCCATACCGAGTGAAATGTCGGGCCGGTCTTTGGCGCCCAGGGCGATGAAAGCGGGTGGCATGCCGGCTTCAACTGTAAAGCGATTTGAACTGCCGGGATATATAAGTGCTTGAAAGTCAGGTCGACTGCTGGCTCGCTCGGTCGTGTCGGCTGCATCGGGTTGTCCTGAGTCGGACTTCATTGCAGCCAGCGCCGCCAATTCTCCTCCAGCAGAAAAACCAAGTATGCCGATTCTTGCAGGATTGATTTTCCATTCGGCGGCTCGACTGCGAACCATACGAATCGCCCGACGCGTATCGGCCATCGCGTGCTCATCAACGGTGTAAGTCGATGCGGGTTCGCGGGCCAAGCGGTACTTTAGGACAAATGCCGCGATACCGTGTTCGGCGAACCATTCGCCCAGCGCGTTGCCTTCGTGACCGAGACACAGAACCCGATGACCGCCGCCTGGTGCGATGATGATCGCGGTCCCAGTGGCTTTGTCGGCAGCGGGCAGATAGGGAGTGATGGATGGACTGTGGACATTGGTTACGTTGCACTTGCCGGGTCCGATGTCAGCCTTCTCAGCTTCCGTCTTGCGAGCCTCGGAGCCTGGCGCGCCGCTGGTCCACAGCAGAATCGCTTCCGGCTCTGCGGCAGTTGCGAAGTGGACGCTTGCAATTAAAAAAACTGGCGCCAAGTGGCGGCAGAAAACGGCGAGGAAGTTGCGCGGCATGTGGGGCTCGATTCGTGGAGAGGAATTATGCTTCTTTTAAGTCGCAAGAGGCTACTATAACGCAAGTCGCCAACGTTTTGTCCATAAATTGAATTCATTTAACTTTAACCGGTAGCCAGCGAAGACTGCTGACTTAACAGCATTACCTAGACTGTAGCAACAATAAATCGGGAGAACGAGGCTCCTGCCGAGCATATCTCGGCAGCAAGTTCGACGCGACTGTACCTGAGGACGTCCTCTAGTTCTACAATCAATGACGACCAGCTTTGAAATAGAAGTTAAGCCAGAGTATTGCTACTAAGTCAGCAGTCTCCAGCGGCGGCTAGGTGCCACCAGTCAACGTGCACAAGTACAGTGAGGTCTGTTTTTTGCGCCCGGAGAAGCTCGGCGGGAGCCTCGTGCTCCCGTTATCGATGACGACCAGCTTTGAAACAACGATAGCGATGCTGTTGAGTGAAGTGCTTGCGTTCGAGCTGGTTTCGAAACAATTCGTCAGGAGCGAAAAGATCCGCCGAAAGCCTTGCACAACTTAGACTTACAAGAACTGACAAAAGCCAATAATCGCAGCGATTTGGGCCATCCAAAGTGGGACAAAGATGGTACAATGCGGGCCATGTTTTGAAAGCCGCTTAGGGGTCGAAAATCGACGCAAAGGGGCGGTTGGAAATGCCTGACGGCGAACCAGCCTTAATCGCAACCTGTTAAAGCACTCGTTTGGAGCCGGGCTTACGCTCGGTGGAATACTAGGATGAGTAACGAATCGGATTCTGGAAACGACCCACAGCCAACTGATGAAAACGAAATCAATCTCGAAAAAGGGTCTTATTCATCAGACGATCTAAAGCATTTAAGCGACATGGAGCACGTGCGAGCTCGGCCCGGGATGTACATCGGCGACACGACGCTCAAAGGCCTTCATCATCTAGTTTACGAAGTCGTTGACAACTCGATCGACGAAGCGATGGCTGCTCACGCGAAAGCGGTGTCGGTTACGCACACGGCCGCGTTCGTTGGCAGGGATATTCTCGACCCGATATCCCGCGAAGGCTGCTGTTGCCGGATTGGTGCCGTGGGCACTCTCCGGGACCAGGATCACTTCGCGCGCATCGCCGCGCGCCTCGAGCGCCGCGCGACTGCACAGGATCCCGCACAATTCGCCGTGGGCGCCGGCCTTCGGGCTCATCGCCACGCCGTGCATTCCGGTCAGGTCGGTCAACCAGAAAGCGAGTTCGTTCATCACCTCGAGCGCGCCCTGGATCGTTTCCTTGGGTTGGAGCGGATGGACATCGGCGAAACCCGGGAACCGAGCAACCTTCTCGTTGAGCCGGGGATTATGCTTCATCGTGCAACTGCCGAGCGGGAACAGACCCAGGTCGATCGCATAATTTTGCCGCGAAAGGCGGGTGTAGTGGCGCACCGTTTCGGGTTCGCTGAGGCCGGCGAGGCCAATCTCCGCCTTGCGCGTCAGCCCGCCGAGCTTGGACTGAGTGGACTTTAGGTTGGGCAGGTCGACGCCGGTGGTCTGGCTATCGCCGATCTCGAACAGCAACGGCTCTTCCAGCATCAGCGCGCGATTGCCAGTGACGGTGCCGGTGCCGGAGTCGCCCTGCGCATTGGCGGGCGAGCTTGGACGCCAGCCCGACGGATTGACGGTCATTGCACCGCCTCCTTCAGCGCC
>JANNNN010000805.1:0-5516 GCA_031398555.1 Planctomycetia bacterium
CAGTGGTCCGAGGCCGGTTGGCTTCAACGGTTCCTCGAGTCCACATCGATGGAACCGCAATATCAGTTGACACGTTACGCGGAAGAGGCCATCCGGTTTGTGGATGCAGCCGTCGCCAAGGGTAATTCGTTGGTCGGAACCGAAAGCCGTCTGCGACTAGTGATCGAGACACTTGAAGATTTGGTCCGCGGGGCATCCGCAGACCCAAGTCGCCGGTTGGAATACCTTCGCAACCAACGTGACCTGATCGATCGCGAAATCACTGCGATTGAATCTGGCAAGTCAGTCCAAGTTTACCGTCCAGCTCAAATTCGCGAACGATTCCAGACCGCCATCGATTTGCTGAAGGCGCTGCAATCGGATTTCCGCGCCGTTGAAGAACGTTTTCAGTTCATCGCCCGCGATGTGCAGCAACTGCAAGCCTCGGGTCAAGACACGCGCGGTAGCATTCTCGGTTATGCGCTGGACGCTGAGGATCTGCTCAAGCAGCAGGACGAAGGGATCAGTTTCTTTGCCTTCGTCGCATTTTTAATTTCTCCTTCACAACAAGCTGCACTGCGTAAGAACATCGCCGAAGTACAACAGTTGGCAGCGCTCGCTGACCAACAAGAGTCACTGGCTCGGGTCCGGCGAATGGTCCCCTCTCTGCTGGCGGAAGCGGACAAAGTGATGAAGACTACCGCGCGTTTGTCGAGCACTCTTCGGCGGTTACTAGACGCTCAAGCCGCCGCGCATCGAGTGCGACTCGCCAACGTACTGCGAGAAATCAAACAAGCCGCCCTAAATGCTCGCAAGGCACCACCTGTTAGTTCGGTGCAATTAACTGTTCTCGCTGAAGCTGAAATCGCTTCACCACTGGCTAGAACTTTCTGGACTCCCAGCACAACTTTCGACGCCAATCAGCCAGCTCAACACATCATGGATTTGACACAAGTCCAGTCTGTTGCGGGTGCCTTCGCCCGGCTGCAGCGGCTTGATTTTCGCAAACTGCGCCAGACGATTCGCGAGGGTACATTCAGCGGGCGTAGCGAGACCTTAAGTGCATTGGTTGAGCGCGTTCCGGTGCAGAGCGGCGTCGTAGAGCTATTGGGCTACATGCAAATTGCTCACGATGATGGGCATACGATTGACACCAACCGCTCAGAGCGAGTCCAAGTTAAAGAATCCCGCAGGCCCGACCACCTGCTACAAGTAATTGTTCCACACATCACTTTCTTACCCAAAGCGAACTCCAGCGCAACGGGACGTAAACCAAGATGACGCCAAGTTACTCGACCGATACTGAAAGTCTTCAAGCAGCCACACCCACCGCAAGTCCGCCCGCAGAATGGGGCGCCGTGGCAGTGCGATTACTGCAAGGAGTCGTCTACCATGACGATAACGCCGAAACATGGGAATGTCTACAAAGATCTGTGTCGCAGTTGACAGACTACTTTTCGAAGATCAGTTTGCAACTGATCGTTGACGAGGCTGACGCAATGGCTTACTTGCGGCAGCCAGAAGACGATGAAATCGCGCCCGATTACGACCATGTACCGCGACTCTTCCGCCGCTCGCCGCTCACCTACGATGCGACGCTGCTGTGCGTATTGCTTCGCGATGAACTGAGGCAATTCGAAGAGGAAGATGTACAGAATGAGCGCTGCGTGGTCGTCCAAAGCGATCTGCTTGCTGTCTGGCAAGCATTCTTCCCGGAATCGGCGGACGAAGTAAAGTTGAATCGTGCGCTTACCGCGGCTCTTCGCAAACTGGAAGATTTAAAATTTGTACGGCAGTTCGAAAAGGAACCTCCCAGTTGGGAAGTCCGCCGAATTATCAAAGCCAGGCTGCCACTAGCGGAACTAGAACGCTTGCGCCAAAGTTTGGTCGAAGCGGTGAGTTTGCAGTCAGCCACACAAACTGAAGCTGCTGATTAGTGTCGCCTTTCGCTCCGCGAAAGTTGCGAGAACAAAAAAATCGTGGCATACGCTACTTTTGCAGAGCGAAAGGCGACAATAGCCCCGTGATCAAGTTTCCCACTAACCGATAAGCTTACATTGATGCAGGATTTGTTTGAACACGAGGTCGATGTCCGGCAACCGCTGCCGGGTTTTCGACTATCGAAACTTGAGATCTACAATTGGGGCACATTCGACTCGGCGGTCTACTCTGTCACTCCACACGGGCAGACAACTCTCTTAGTCGGCGAAAACGGGTCCGGCAAGTCGACGCTGGTCGATGCCTTGTTGACGTTGCTCGTTCGCCCTCAGACCCGGAACTACAACGTGGCTGCAGGCGCTACGAAAAACGAACGCGATGAAAAAACGTACATCCGCGGCGCCTACGATCGAACGGTCGGCGAAGGCGGTCGGCCTCAGATTCAATATCTTCGCAGTGGCAGTGGCCATTACACTGCTTTACTTGCATGCTTTGCGAATGAAGCCAAACGAACATCGTTCACTGTCTGCCAAGTTCTCTACTTGAACAGCGATAGTTCGGTTGAAAAAATCTACGCGTTTGCAGACGGTGAACATGGTATCGTGCAAGATCTTGGTCAGTTGTCGACTGGCGCTGGAGTTGCCAAAGTGCTTCGCGATCGGGGGTATCAGACCACAACCAGCTACAAGCAGTACTTCAGTTGGATTCAACGGCAAGTTGGCTTTCGCGCGAAGGCTATGGACATCTTCAACCAGACCGTAGCGGTCAAAGACGTCCAAAGGCTGGATCTTTTTATTCGCCAACACATGCTCGAGTTGAAACCCTGGAAAGAGCGCGTTGACCGCTTGCTAGGGCACTTTGTGGAGCTGAGTGAAGCCCATCGGATGTTGGTTCGCGTCAGACAGCAGGACGAACTGCTGCGACCGATCGCAGACGCTGGACAACGCTACCACGGGAAATTGGAAGAAGTCCTGCAATCCAAGAAACGCTTGGACGCAACGTCACTCTACTTTGCCTCTGAGACAAACAATTTACTTACGCCTCTGTGTGAAAAGTGGCAGCAGCAGATCCACTTTCTTGCCGGTGATATCGAACGACTTGAAAAGTTGCAAAACGATTTGGGGCTGGCAATTGCGCGGATAACTCTTGAGATAGAGAATTTGGGCGGTAGTCGAGTGCGCCAGTTGCCAGCCCTCATCGAACAAGCCGAGCAAATGGCCACGGTAAAACGCTCGGCTCGATTGCGGTTCGAATCGCAATTGCAAACGGCTGGCATCACTCCACAAATTACTTCTCCCGAACAGTTTCACCGAACCCATGAGTTAATTCACAAACAGCGTCAAAGACTGGTTGCCCAGCGAGACAGCGCGCGTGAAATCTATGACAAGATCCGATACGAAGCAGGCTCACTGACTCGGCAATTGAGCGATGATCGCGGCGAATATGAGGCGCTTCTAAAACGCAAGAGCAATCTACCAGAGTCATTGATTGCGCTTCGCGATGCGATGTGCAGAGACTTAAAGCTGGCCCCCAGCGACCTGCCTTACGCGGCTGAACTGATCAGCGTTGCAGCCCATGAAAGCGATTGGGAAGCGACAATCGAACAAGTGCTTTATGGCTTTGCAAGAAGCTTGCTAGTTCCGAACGATTTCTATTCACGCGTGGCCGGTTATGTGGACTCGACGCGTTTGCAAGATGGACGCGGACAAGGGCAACGATTGGTCTATTTGCGGATTGGAACTCGGTCGACTTCGATTGAGAATCTAAAACCCGTCGCGAGCTCTTTAGCTACGAAACTGCTTTTCCGCGAGGATCATCCGCTCAGCGGCTGGGTCCGAGGCGAAGTTCAGCATCGATTCGACTACGCTGCGTGCGACACAATCGAGGAATTCCAACGCGCTAAAGGTGCGGCGATGACTCGAAATCGCCACCTCAAATCCGGTCCTCTCAAGCATGAAAAGGACGACCGTTCATTACCCCAGGATCGACGGCAATACGTACTTGGCTGGGACAATCGCCAAAAGCGACTCGATCTGGCCGAGTCCATTCGACATAACGAAGCCAGTTTACAACAGCTCCACACGCGAGCTCATGAGCAGTCGGTGCACGTCGATCAACTGTCAGCTCATATTGAATCGCTCGATCAAGCCTACAAAGTCGAGGACTTTGATTCGATCGACAATGTGCGTCATGAATTCGATGCATCGCAGTTGAAGCTTGAAAAGCAGCAATTCGAAGAATCCAATGATGACGTGCGCGTGTTGAAATCAAAACGCGATGCCATGCAAAGTGAGGCAGCTGGCCATCAACGTGATCGCGACGGATTCATAGCCGAGAAGACGCTCCGTGAAAACGAACTTCGAAATGGTTCGCAGGTGCTCGGTGTCGCGCAAAGAAAATTGACAACCGCACAGCTAGATAAGTCGCTGGCAATCGCCGAGGAGCAATTCGACGTCTTGCGAACCGCAGTAAAGGAGCCGTTGACTTTAGATAATTTCGCGACATTGCCAAGTCAATTCACCCAGCAACTGCGCGATGAAACCGAGAAACTTCAAGAACGCTTGCAACCCGTCGCACGCGACTTAACCAGCGCCATGACTCGCTTTCTAAAAAAGTTCCCAGACGAACAAGCCGATTTGGATGCAAACGTCGACTCACTTTCGAGCTTCGAGGCCCTGTACGCCCGGATTGCGACCGATGATTTACCCAAGCACGAAGAGCGATTCAAAAGACGGCTAAATGAGAAAGTCCTTCATGAAATCGGTTTGCTTCACGGCAGCCTCGAAGATGATCGCGATGAGATTCGAGACAAGATCGAGCAACTGAACACCGCCCTTCGTTTGCTGGAATGGAAAGCCGGGACGTACATGCGATTGGAGCCCAGCGATGTAGCCGACCGCGAGATTCAAGATTTTAGGCGCGAGTTGTCGGGTTGCTTGAGTGGAACGTTGGATGGAACCGCCGAGGCCAATGAAGCCACTTTTGTGAAGATTGAAAAGCTGATCATCAAACTGCGTGACGAGAACACAGATCGTTGGCGGCAGAAAGTAATTGACGTTCGTAACTGGTTTAATTTTGCGGCACGCGAGTTGGTCGTGGAAACAGGCGAGGCTCGCAGCTACTATGACGGAGGCACCGGACAGTCTGGCGGTGAAAAAGGGAAGCTAGCATTTCTGGTCCTGGTCGCTGCCATTGCATATCAGTACAACCTCGAACCCGATGCGCCTACGAGTGATCGATTTCATTTCGTGATGGTCGATGAAATGTTCTCCCGTAGCGACGATCAACACGCAGAATATGCGCTCGAATTGTTCGAACGTTTCGGCTTGCAATTACTTATAGTCGCTCCTTTGGACGCCAAAGCTCGCGTTACCGAACCGTACGTCGGCACATATTTGCACGTCGTCAAAGATCGCCAAACCAACCGCAGTCAGCTGCTTTCCATCACCGCCGAGCAACTGAGTGAAAGTGTTGAAAATCTCGATGCTTAGCATATTGCGTTTGAACCGCTAGTAAAGCGTGAAGATTAAATTTCAGGGTTGACTCCATCAGCCGGAAGTTGCAAACGCTTGGCTTGTTTTCGTGGGTCGCTCCTGCCG
>JANNNN010000806.1:0-4302 GCA_031398555.1 Planctomycetia bacterium
GGGGAGGCAGTAATCGCTAGGGAATCGTTACAACCGCGTCCGCTTTTAACAAGTGTTTCGGTTTTGCCTAAACATAGCAGAATGCGTTGTTGACGCTTAAGAAGCTAGTACCGCATTCCTGTAGATATGCCAATCATGCGACGGAGCGACCTGGCCCTGCGCGATGCAAGCGGCATTATGCCAGGCAACTGGCGGCACACGAAAACAAATCCACCAACGGTTGCGAGGTTGTTGATGATCTACGCTCTGCCGGCGGGCTCAAGCTCGCGGGTGGTATTGATTGTGGACTCGCTTGAGTCGCGAACTGTCGACAGAGGTGTAAATCTGCGTGGTTTGAATACTGGCGTGTCCGAGCAGTTCTTGAATCTGACGCAGGTCGGCACCGCCGGCGAGCATATGAGTTGCAAAGCTGTGACGAAGAGTGTGAGGGCTGATGCCGGGATCAATGTCAGCCCGCAATGCATAGCGTTTAACCAGCTCCCAGATCGCTTCGCGGCGCAGGCGGCGACCGGTTCGCGAAAGGACTAGCCAGGGAACACGCTCTGGATCTCGATTACCTAATAACAGCGGACGAAGCTCGGACAAATAAGTTTCAATGGAAACAACGGCGTTCTGTCCGATCGGAACCATACGCTGCTTCGAGCCCTTGCCTTCAACGAGGCAGTAACCCTCAGCCAAGTGGGTGTTGACGCGAATTAGGTTTGAAACTTCCGAAACGCGGCAGCCAGTAGCGTACAACAACTCAAGGATGGCCCTGTCTCGTTGCCAGTAGATATCGTACTTTCGCGGCGCATTGAGGAATCGCTCGACCGCCGCAGGTGTGATCGCTTTGGGAATTCGCTGCCACATCTTTTGCGTGGCCAGCAATTCGGACGGATTATCTTGGACAATTCCTTCTAACTGCAAGTACTTGAAAAACATGCGGGTTGTAACGATTGCGCGCGAGATGGAAGCTGGGGCGAGCTTCTCCTGCTGTAGGCTGGCGACGAAATCGGTCAAATCGGCGAGGGTCAAGCGATTGATGGGTTTACTGCCGAGCCATGTCATCATCCGTTTGAGATCGCGACCGTAGGCTTGCACGGTATTATCAGCCAAGTGGCATTCTGTTCGCAGGTAGTCGGTGAACTTTTGTTGCCAATTGCTGGCCAGAGCCGGCGCGGGAGCGAGGCTAGACGTCTTTCCCTGGTCGCGTAATCGCGTAAGCTTACTGCTCATGTTGGCCAACTGCGGTGCATAGTATAGGTTTTGCGTGGTGATTGACGATAGAATACTACTCGGCACATGCCCGCATTGGGGCTGAACCGAATGCATCGAACGGCTTGCAAGCGAATGTGCAAGGTGGATGCCGTTGCGATTTTTTGCAGAAGCGCGAAAGGATGGATTGTACTGATGAGGATTTTAGTGATTGGTGGTGCGGGCTACGTAGGTTCTCACACCGTACGACTGCTAACGCGCAACGGGTATGACGTTTGGGTCTACGACAACTTGTGCAAGGGCCACCGGGCCGCGGTTCCTCAAGACAGGTTGGTCGTAGGTGAACTGTCGGATCGCAAGAAACTTGCAAATGTGTTTGCGGAACACAAGATCGACGCAGTGATGCATTTTGCAGCGTTTGCACTGGTGGGCGAATCCGTTTCTCAGCCAGCCATGTACTATCAAAACAACGTGGTGGCAACTTTGGACTTGCTGGAAGCGATGCGCAATGCGGGTGTCTGGCGGATCGTATTTTCGAGCACGACTGCCACCTATGGTCAGCCTGAAAAGATGCCCATCACCGAGTCGACACTGCAATTGCCGATAAATCCCTACGGTTTTACCAAGTTGGTGGTCGAACACGCATTGACCGACTACGCGCATGCGTATGGATTTGGTTGTGCCGCGCTGCGTTATTTCAACGCTTCTGGGGCAAGTCCAGATGGGGATATCGGCGAAGACCACACCCCCGAATCCCACCTGATTCCATTGGTGTTGCAAACTGCACTGGGGCAAAGAGATCATATTGGAATGTTCGGCGACGACTATCCAACGCCCGATGGCAGCTGTATTCGTGACTATATCCATGTAGACGACTTAGCCGATGCGCACTTGAAGGCGCTGTCGCTTATTGAACCGGGAAGCAATTTGCAATTGAATCTTGGAACGGGTCGAGGACAGAGTGTCAAAGAGGTGATTGAAGCGTGTCGCCGAATTACAGGGCATCCCGTTCCCGTTAAGATAGAGCCGCGTCGCGCAGGGGACCCCGCCGAGTTAGTGGCAAACAGCAGTCTAGCGCAGAAGGTTTTGGGGTGGACGCCCCAATACATGGACATCCAGTCGACGATCGAAACCGCCTGGCGATGGCATCGTTCGCATCCACATGGATACGCCAAATAGTTCGAGAACTTGCCTTTTCGTCATGACCGTGCGATCGCATGTCCAAAGCTCTATACCAAGCAACGAAGAAATCTGGTCATGCAAGACATCATTATTGAGAAGCCCTACAAGTTCGTGCCGCCACATACCGGCAACTGGATCCCGAGTGCAATCCAGTCGTTGCGTGTCGTTGATCGCTACTTGGCCAAACACGAAGGCGTTACGTCGCACGAGATTCGTGGCATAGATCACTTGAAGGAATCTCTACGTCAGAACAAGGGGATTTTACTGGCACCTAATCATTGTCGTTACGCTGATCCCCTAGCGATGGGCTGGATTGCCCGTGAAATTGACACGCATGTTTATGCGATGGCAAGTTGGCACTTGTTTAATCAAAGCCGATTGCAGGCCTGGGCAATTCGCATGATGGGCGGTTTCAGCGTATATCGCGAGGGGCTTGACCGTCAATCGTTAGATACCGCCATCGATGCGCTCGTCAAAGCCAAGCGACCACTGGTAGTCTTTCCTGAAGGTACAGTTTTCCGAACCAACGACGTTCTCCAACCTCTCTTGGATGGAGTGGCGTTTTTGGCGCGAACGGCGGCCCGTCGACGCGTGAAAGCTGGTGGGGGCGAAGTCGTTATTCATCCGGTCGCCATTAAGTACTTGTTCCACGGCGATCTTAAGGCCTCGGTGGAACCCGTGATTACATCGATTGAACAGCGACTGACTTGGAACACTGGGGTGGGTAAGCCGCTAACTGAGAGAGTGAGTAGAATTGTCAACGCACTCATGACGCTGAAGGAACTGGAGCACTTTGGCAAAGCGCAAGACGGCTCCGTTGTTGAGCGTCAAAAGCGGCTGATTGATCATCTGCTTGCTCCGCTTGAAGTTGAATGGTGCGGGGCTGTGCAGAAGGGAAATTTAATACCGCGTATCAAGCAACTCCGCACAAAGATGGTGCCCAATCTAACCACTGGCGAGATCAGTACAACGCTGCGTGACAAGATTTGGCGTGACCTGGCGTCGATTTATTTGGCACAGCAAGTTGGTTCCTATCCCAGCGAATATTTCGCTCAGCCCACCACGGTCACACGCGTACTTGAAACAGTAGAAAGACTAGAAGAAGATTTGACCGATCGAGTTCGGGTTCATCGACCGTTGCATGCGGTCATTCAGATCGATGAAGCAATTACGATCGGCACTGACAAAGCCCCCAAGGATGCTGAAGACCCAATCATGGTCCAGTTACGTTGCCGTTTGCAAAAAATGCTCGACTCGCTTGCGATTGAAGCAGACCTTTTTGATCAGTAACTTTTGATCCGTAGCTCGAACTTGCTCATGCGTTCAGTTTGAAGGCACAGCAATGGATGTTTCACGGAGTACATCGCTAGCGGTTGAAGCGGCAGGGGCTATTGCAACGCCATCTAGATCGGTCGCTGGCCCCGCAACACCGGGTTGCTGAGCCAAAAGCGCATTGGAAATTGAATGTGTCGAATTGGCACATGCGTTTTGCATTTCGCTAACGTGTTCATCGACCGGTATATCGATGTTGTAATTGGCGTTCCCTTCGGCTCTTTTCGATTCGACGTTTTGCAGTTCCATTATTCTGGTCCGCAGTCGAAGAATCTCAGCCTGCATGTCATTGATGGGGGCTGCGAGATCCCGCCAATAGTCTTCCTCGCGAAAGACTAATTGAGCACAGGCGATGTCCTTTCGAAGCGCAGCGAAATGCTTGCGTAATCGAAAAACCGGGCCAGCAAAGAGATTGCTCAGCCTAACAACATCATAAACGGCCAGCGGTAAAAGTATTACCGCAGTTGGCAACCACGGCCAAATTTGACCAAACAGCACCTGTGCGTGCCTTGCCAATGTCCATTCGGGATTTTGATTATATTGAAAACAGGCAGAACCCACGCCGACGTACAGCATAGCGCACAGCCAATACAG
>JANNNN010000812.1:0-3288 GCA_031398555.1 Planctomycetia bacterium
GCCCAACTCTCTTTCTCTCGCTGATCGGTTCATAGCGTTCTCCTTGCATTCTAAATGTTCTACGACAACTGTTCCGTCGTCGCAGACTTGCAATCGGTCCTAGGGGCGCTTCAAAGACACCCGAAATCAACTTTGGAATCCAAAGAAGCATTCAACGACGAAGCATCTTTGCAATTATGAAAATCAAAATCGCGCCTACCAAACCGCCACCTCCCAGTAGATAGATAAGCGAGTATTCAGCGGCGGCGAAGAGGTAGGGAAAAAAATTTAATGTGCATTCCATGGTTGCGCCTTTTAGCAAAATTGATCGTACGAGTCGCAGCTCTGTTCGAATTCCTTCGAACGAATTACTTATCCCGTCGATGAAGCATTTCGTGTGCCGACATGTTTTAGGCAAACGGACAACTTAACGGTCGCGCTCGCGCTGCCTAAGCATAGATGGCCCGCACCCGGCGGAGCGCCCACCAAACGATTTGACATCATGCCATCCGAGCAACTCACCAATGATCCAAAGAAAACACCCTGATGCATGGCAGTTATTACACTACCTTCCAATCAGGGTGGCTGTTGAATGTTTTATTTACTCGGCAGTTGCCTACCTACGCTTTTGCCGATGAATTGACTGCTTTACTTAGGTTAGAAAGCAATTTATCAGTCTTCTCTTCTTCGTCCAAGTTCTGCCCCAGAGACTTCTTGGCTTGGTCATATCCGAGTTTATCCGCCCAAGTACACAAGGTCCCGTAGGTGGCAATTTCATAGTGCTCTACTTTTTGTGCCAGCCCAATAAGGATAGCATCCATGACCGCGGGGTCCGCTTCTTCAGCCATCATCCCTTCAGCTTCTTTGATGAGGCCTGCCATTGCTTCGCACTTTTTGGCCTTGGGCGCTTTGCCAGTGTCTTCGAATGCGGCTTCTACGCGTTCAACCTGTTTCTCCGTCTGGTCTAAATGAAGGCTGAAAGCTTGCGCCAATTTTGGGCTAGAAGCCTTCTTTACCATCTTTGGAAGGGCCTTCAATAATTGCTTCTCAGCGCTATAAATATCCATTAACTCGTCGTAAAATGCGTCGGATAGATCATCCATTTTAGCCATAAAAAACTCCAGTGCTTTAATGTGAAAAATTGAAAAGGGGTACTCGGCACTACTCCGGCGACTGTAGCGACTGTTAGGAGAGACGACTTGAGATCGACTCAGGAACATAGCGCGACATTGCGGAAAGAAACTGGTGCCCCATTTTCTCTGCGGTACGAGAGTCAAACCAACCCAAGGGTTCTGGTTTATGACTACTTCCCAGTGATCGACCTATCAAAATTCCAATTCCCAAACCGATAACAGTCGAGATCATTAAAGCTGACCCTGGATTGTCTTCAACACACTTTTCAAAGCTCTCGCAAGTTTGACGAGCACTATCGACAACGCTGGAAGTCGCCGTCGAATGTCCTTGGTGCTCTCCAGATTTCGCTTTTGATTCGGTAGTTTTCATTTCTCGGTTTCCTCAAGGAAAGTTGTTAGGTTTAACTTGTAACTGCTGTGCTAAGTTAGCGAGTTAACGTGGGGCAGTTTTTTCAATACCGTCAGCCCGCTGCTCACCAGTATTCTCAATCCTATCCGCTGCTCGCTCACCCTTCTCTTCAACAACATCAGCATTCCGCTCGACATTGGCGTTTTTGGCTGATCCGAAAGCATCTTTGCCTGTGCTCTCACGCATCCTGTCAGCGTCCGCTTGAGTTTTAGCCCGTACTGCCTCGGCATCGGATTGAGAACCCTTTCGGACTGCATCCGCTTGATGGTCGGCCGGGGTCTTCTCACATCCCGAAGCCGTAAAGAGTGCTAACGTAGCAAGTGTCATAAAAAGGATTCGCATTTTTGAGCTCCGGTTGAATGTTTTCAAAACTTGTATTTAAGTGGCTGGCTGATGTGGTAGGGCTATCGCAATAACTGTGCCGTAACATTGAACCTGACTTCGCGAAATAAAAACTCGCTACATATTTAACGGCCTTTTTGTACTGGATGGCGTTTAACCAGAAACGCAAGACCCAATCTCTCCTGCCGCTGGCGTTGGGCTAAGAAAACAATGCTTATCTATGCAAACTAGGCTTGCGGGCTGTCGTCCGTTGCAATTCGCCCGCATGCGGATTTTTCGCGAATGCGTTGATGTTGAACTGGTGTAGGTCTTGGCGACTTGAGAGCCAGAAGACAACTTGCACAGCTATCGTGCGCACTGAATGAATCGCAACCAGATTGCTTCGCGACATTACTAAAGTGAGCGCGCGAGACGCACTCCTGTCGCTCTCAATGCATTTGCCCAACGTTCAGCTTGAAAGAGGCGGACTAGTGGAGCACAGTGCCAAAGATTCGTTTCAAGCGGCACATGACTTGCAACCGTACGGATCATTACGTCTTGACTGGGCAAATCGTCCTCCACTTCGACTGCTCTGCATTATCAATATCGACGAGATCGCGTTCTTAACCAGTTTATTCAGCTTTGAATAAGCCCGCCGCGTTCGAAGATTGAGACCAAGTGGAAACTGTTGTTTTTACCGTTGAGTATTACAAAAAGAAGGTGTTGAAATGGCTAAATCCATGGGCGAAAAAATTGAAGATGTCGGCTCTGCTGCCGTTGACGCCACCAAGCGTGCAGGGAGCTCTATTGCTTCAGGCGTTGAAAGGGGCGTTGAGTTTATTAAGGAGAAAACAGGGCTGGGTGAAGACGCTACAGACCGTGGGATCGGTGCCATGCAGGAAGGGATGGATGTGATTGCGTCTTGTGGCAAGAAAGTTGGAGTTGTCGATCGTGTTGAGGGGCAAGCCATCAAGCTAACTCGCAAAGACAGTCCCGATCAACAACACCACTTTATTCCGGTTTCTTGGGTAGCTCGCGTGGATAAACATGTGCATCTCACGAAAAACTCGGCTGTTACGGAAGCTGAATGGAAATCGAACGTTACAGGTTGCGTATAACGCGACCTGATGCTTGAGGCTGGTTCTTGAGATAACGCTGAAAGCTAAAACGATGGAGCCGCACATTGTCGTTCCGCAGGTGACGAACGCGATCGAAAGCTTGGGCTACCGTTGCCTTAGAAGTGTCAAATGCGACTGTGTTAACAATACGAGCGTACTCCATGGTGTAGTGCGTTCGTTCTATTTTAAACAGCTAACGCAGACGGTAGTCGCCAAAGTCGTGGGTGCTGAATGTATTAAAAATGAAATCCAAGTGATCGATGACTACGAGCGAGTCAACGAATAGAGCGACTTTTTCGGATCAATCGTCCTTAGCGATCTCATCACC
>JANNNN010001008.1:0-13486 GCA_031398555.1 Planctomycetia bacterium
GTCTCGCGCGTGACTTGCGCGTAAGTCGGCGTGCCCCACAGTCGGTAGGCGTCGGCATACAGCGATGCCAGCAGCGAGTTGTCGTAGAGCATCTTTTCAAAATGCGGTACCAACCAACGGACGTCGACGCTGTAACGTGCAAAGCCACCACCGAGGTGATCATAGATTCCGCCGGCCGCCATTTTGTCGAGCGTCAAGGTTACGATTTGCTTGCGAGCATCCGTGGGCGATTGAACATTCAGTTCCAGCAGCAGCGATAAATCCATCGCGTGTGGAAACTTGGGAGCGCTCCCAAAGCCGCCGTGGGTTGCATCAAAATTGCGAGAGAGCCAACGGTCGGCCGTATTGAGTAATTCTTTCGAAAGCGCATCGGCGCTGGCTTCAGGACCGCGACAAGCCTCTCGCAAATGCTGCGTAATCTGTTCGCTCTGCTGTTCCAATTGCTGGCGTTTATTTTTCCAAGCATCCGCGACGGTCGTTAAAACTTGACCGAACCCTGGCCGACCAAATTTCGTTTCTGCTGGCCAATAGGTTCCACCAAAAAACGGTTGGCCATCGGGCCGTAGAAAGACGCTCATCGGCCAACCGCCACTGCCGGTCAGCATCTGCACGGCTTGCATGTAGATGTGATCCAAGTCAGGTCGTTCTTCGCGGTCGACTTTGATCGAGACAAAGTGTTCGTTGAGGATCGCTGCGATACGCTCGTTCTCGAAACTCTCGTGCTCCATCACATGGCACCAGTGGCACGCGGAGTAACCGATTGAAAGGAAGATTGGCTTGTCTTCTTTCTTTGCTAAGGCCAACGCTTCGTCGGACCACTGAAACCAGTTGACCGGATTGTCTTTGTGTTGCAACAGGTAGGGGCTGGTCGCTTCGGCAAGTCGGTTTGGCATCCAAGGAGTCCAATGTGAAATTAATGGCAAAAATTGTGTAGCTGGTTTCGTTAGAAACCGGATGCGGAAGAAAGGTCGCTGTTGAGCCCCGGTTTTTTACGAAACCAGCTACACTTTGCAATCGGTCGCAAACGTCATTCGAGGCCGACATTGACACGTTCCTGTTTGACGCTATTGCCAATCGTCTGAGGCGCAGGAATCGTATCGCTGCCTGCATGAACCTTCACTTGCTGCAAGTTTTGAATGGCGTTCTCGTCTAAGTCACCCGCAACAACCGGATTGGGCCACGTCGTTGACATCATCACTGAATTAATACCTGACCCGATACCGAGCAAAGCGACCTGCGAATTCGCGGCCAGCCCACCGGATTGCAGACCAAGTGCCAGGGCAAGTGGCAAGGCAACGGAGCCTGTGTTACCGAGCCAACGGAATGTTGTAAAATCTGTTTCAGTCGGCATGCCAAGTGATTCGAGCATCATCTTGCGATGCGTACCACCGACTTGATGACAAACGGTTGCATCGAAGTTGTCACGCGAACCAGTTTGCAAAAGTAACTGTTCAAAGGTGCGTTGACCAACGCCAAGCCCCGCGTGAAGCAATTGTTCTGAATCGGTTTGCATCAGCGGCTGCATATCGCTGCCCGCTTGGTCATGATCGCTTTGGCACAGTGCGTGATGTTGACTTTCGGCACGAGCCACACAACTGAGCAAGCGGTTATCGGTGCGGCTGAGGTTTCGATCGCAGAGCAAGATAGCGCAACTGCCTGAACCGATGGTCAGCGACGCAAAGGAGGGTTTGATAGTTTGACGCGTCAGTGACTGGTCGGCGTTGAGGGCCGCGATGGTGGACTCGACCAAGTTGCGTGAGCTCTCCGTACCGACCACGATGCCCGATCGGATGGCGCCGTTTTCAATCATGGTGGCGATCTGCACCATACCACTTAGCAGACCAAGACAAGCGTTCGATAGATCATAGACCCAGCAATTGGGACTTAGCCCTAGTTCGCTGTGAACTCGACAAGCCGTCGCCGGTTCTAAGTAATCGCGGCAAACGCTGGCATGGATCAAGCATCCGATTTCTTCCGGCGCGATCCCGCTGGCGTCGAGTGCCTTCTTGGCGCTTCGCGCGCTGGGGGCTCCGATTGCCGTTCCTCGAGGCCAAAAGCGACGCTCCGCGATGCCGCTCATCAGTTCCAAACGTCCCTCAGGCAATCGCAGCCGTTCGTAGGTCGGCGCGAGTCGAACTTCGATATCTTGTGAAGTAATAATCTCTGGTGGGAGAGTGAAACCGAAGGCTTCAATCGCGACGCGTTCAAAATTCACTTAGGCGTTTCCAAATCTTGCGAAAATGCGAAATTTCTGTAGCAGGATTATACCGCGAACCGCTACGGAGTCTAAGGATGTGTGCGATTTCCACACAAGGGTGGTACGTCTTTGTTCACAAATCACGGCGAGTTACATGAAAAGCGTGCGGCGGTACGCTTCCGAAAGGGGCTCATGATGGCCGATTCTGACGGACCGAACTTCGGTAACAGACGACAGGGTTGGTTGGGATTGATCGCTACTTTGATATGCATAGTGATCATATTCGCGATGCTGGCACCGGCGGTGCAGCATACTCGACACACCAGGACCGAGTGCAGCAACCGCTTGAAGAACATTGCTCTCGCCGCAATCAACTTTGAAACAAGCAAGAAAACTTACCCTGGGTACCAAAGTCAATTTGGTGCCCAGGGCGATCAAGCTGCAAAGTGGGGCTCGTGGACAGTTGCAATCCTGACGTACATTGAACAGCAGGAACTTCGTGACCTTTGGGATGATCCAAGTGAGCAATCCAATTGGACGAAAGCGGTCGTCCAGCAAGCCTGTGCGAACTGGCGACGGAACTTTGGTAAATTGAAACCTCAATTCCGCATGATAGTTCACGGCCCGAAGCCAATGAATGGGCTTGTTGAAGCGATTGGCTATTTTTTGTTTGCGGCGTTGAGGATGTAGCCAAGGGCCTTGGTGTTTCGCGCTGGTTCGGCTTTAAATTTCGTTTGCGAATCGGCGCTTGCAAACAGGATAATGGTACCACTGCTGGGGTCGTAAAGTGCGTTCTCCAGGGTGCCGTCGACTAGGTTACCAGTCGCCAAAAAGATCATGGGATCGTAGCCGGAGAGCAGTGGGCTGTAGCGATCTGGGGCTTGCAGGAATTCCTTGGCCGCTTCGGGAGTCTCCATGAGATAGGTTCGACCGCGATGCCGGACTGCGTGAGCAGTGTTGCCTTGCACTTTTAGACCACTCTTTACAAGTGCGATTGGGCAGTAGCCGTTATAGGCAGCAGGTTCCATTTCTTGGAATGGGGCGGCTTCGATCAAACCGAACTTCGTATCGTTGCTAGGCTGCGAGGTACCATCAGACGGAATTAATTTAGAATTTGCGACAAGTGTGGCCGTTTTTGGCTGAAAGGTGGGCGCGATTGGAGACGCGTTGGTCGCAACCGAATTGCTTGAAAGCGGAGGAAATTGCGGGGCTACGTTCTGGGTCGCGTTTGACGCCGTATGCAACGATTTGTTCTGAAGGTAATTCTTTGCTGGATTAGTCTGAACTGGGTATTGGGGGTTACCTACTGACAATTGAGCAGGAGCTTGTGCAGAGCTTTGTGCCATAGTGGAGGCCGGGCCGCATTTTCCATCTGGAGTGCAGACCATTGCCTCAGGATCTGGGAAGTACGGATTGCTGACCAGTGATGCGGCCGGACTATTAACCGTTTGAGTTGGTGGATTGTTGATTCGGTTGGCAACGGAGGGCATGTTTGGCTGAGCGTTCATTTGGCCAGTTACATTGCTGCTGGTTCCGAAGCCGTCGTTGCCCAGTGGTCTCGACGTTAAGTGGGCAGCGAGCGGTGGCAAACCAGCCCTACTGTCCATCATTCCAGGGCGACTTGCCGGGGCAACTTGGAACTGCGCAGCAGGTGCGCTTGCGGCGATTGCAGGTGGCGCGGCAAAGGGCGAGTTGGATGATTGGGCGGCGAGAGGTGGCAGGGAGTTAGACTGAGCAGGTGCCGAGGCAACTTGATTCTGCAAGCCTTGATTTTGAATTGATGGATTCTGCGAGGGAGTTTGTGTGGGTGATTGCTTCGCACGGTTTTCGGCGACCAAAGTGTTGCGATCGCGGTTCGATACTGCAACGGTTTGAAGCACTTCCATGTATCCGGAAATATCTTGCTTGCAAACACCTTGAAAAAGCACTTGGCCGTCGGCGCTTACGAACACATCGGTTGGCCAGCTATGAATCTGGTATTCAGCCGCAGTGGGGCGATCTTGCGAAGCGTTAACTCGCACGCAGATAAAATACTTATTCAGAGTTTTGATGACTGCATCTTGGTTGAAGACACGTTGTTCGAGTGTTTTGCAGGGAAGGCAATTGTCACCGTAAAAGTGAACGAGCATGGGAACTTGAAATTGAGCCGCAGCGCGACGGGCGGTTGCCAAATCGGGTGCCCAGCGAATTTCACTTTGGGCAACAGCCGATCCACTGATTGTCGACAAGACGAGCCATAAAATCTGTGCAAGTCGGCTCATGAATTGGATTCCTTCTAACGTCCATGCATTCAAAATTTTGGGTATCACCCTCTTTCGGTTTGAATCGACTTTCCGGAATGTCGCACTTGAATAAGTTGTATCGGTTGCACTGAAATTTTTTTCGAAATAATAGTTAATTTGCACCGGTGAGCTTGACACTACTCAAGGTTTGACATAGGATTCTTGTCGGTTGAAGCGTTTTAGGAGTCTTCAGCGGGATTCTTCCAGCCGCTCCCCGGGTGTTTGTTCAAAGGCAAGACGCCTTAATGAACAGAGTTAGCCCGATTTCGTGAGAGGTAGCTTGCTAGCACCTCGGCTGGAACC
This sequence comes from Planctomycetia bacterium, assembly GCA_031398555.1. GTDB lineage: Bacteria > Planctomycetota > Planctomycetia > Pirellulales > Pirellulaceae > Aureliella. The sequence continues at coordinate 4,783 of JANNNN010001008.1, forward strand.
TTAAGAGCGATTGTGCTTCTAAGTGTATCCCGAATCTGATCGCCAAAGGTCAACCTACTGTTTGGCAGGCTCTCAAAGGTTATCGACTGCATTGCATTGTGGCATCGTGTTCCAGATCACCCTGGGGTTCATTAATCAGCAACTGACTTACTGTCAGTGGACTAACTGATGACCGCTGCGGTTGGCCGCTAGTACATGGTTCAAATTACGTACGGTAGGACTGTTTACGAACGCATCCTCGGATTTGGATGCATCGCGTGTCTTGAAGAGATGACACTAACTTGGGCACTGAGCTTGCTTTTCCGGCACTAAGTTTGCTTTCACGTTAGTTCGGTTTTGTGAGGGCTTCTCCAACTCCGGTCTCTTACGACATTAGCGCAGAATTGCGACGATTCTGCTCCAAGCAAAATTTCGACGCGCATTGTTTGTTCATGACTTGCTGCACTGTTGTGCTTGATGCTTTACGTCTTAGACGTTTGAACATTGAGTCGCTTTATAGTTCGGCCTCACACTTTCTGGATCTGCTTTTCATGGCAAAGAAAAAGAGGTTTCGCCCACGCTCTCCGGGTAACGATTCATCAGGTTATTCCTCTGATCGGCCTCAAGGGTATTCTTCAGGTGGGCGTTCTTCGGGTGGCAGCTCGGCTGGCTACTCTTCCAATTCCAATTCCAATTCAGGTTCGTCAGGTGCTCGCCGACGACCATTCCGCCGCAATCGCAGCGCGGGCCCCAACACCGGTGGCGGAAACCAATCGAACGAAAATCTGCCGGAACCCGAGTTGGATGAAAACGGCGAAATTGTACTAGTGGAGTTCACTGGTATCTTGGAAATGCATCCTAATGGTTACGGTTTTCTCCGCAGCAGCGATAGCAATTATTCCCGCGAACGAACCGACCCATTTGTGCCCGGCACAATGATAGAAAAGTTCGGTTTGCGACAGGGCGTATGCATCAAATCGATGATGCAGCCCGGTCGCCGTCAACAGGGACCGCGAGTTCGCGAGATTCTCGATGTAGACGGACTCAAGCCTGAAGACTATATCAACGTCAAGTCTTTTGACGATGACAAAGCACTGACGCCAATCAACCCGGAGCAATGGTTGCGGCTAGAGATCGGTGCCCAGCCGCTGACAAATCGCGTGATCGATTTGCTCACTCCACTCGGGAAAGGCCAGCGGGCTTTGATCGTCTCGCCGCCCCGTAGCGGGAAGACGCTCATGTTGCAGAACATCAGTAAAGGCATGTCGATCAACCATCCTGACGTTACTCTGATCGTGCTGTTGATCGATGAACGCCCCGAAGAAGTGACTGATATTCGACGCAATATTATCAATGGACAAGTGATTGCCAGCAGTCTTGATATGGATGTCGACAGTCACGTTCGATTAAGCCAGTTGGTGATCGATCGCTGCAAGCGTCTGGCGGAAATGGGTAAGGACGTGTTCCTGCTGATGGACTCGATCACTAGATTGGCTCGTGCGTTCAATAAGTGGGTTGGAAACAACGGACCGACCATGACAGGTGGTGTGAACATCAAAGCGATGGACATTCCGAAGAAGCTCTTCGCATCGGCTCGCGCTTTCGCCGAAGGCGGTTCGCTTACGATCGTTGGTACCGCCCTTGTTGATACCGGTAGCCGTATGGACGACCTGATTTTTCAAGAGTTCAAAGGAACTGGTAACATGGAAATCGTGCTCGACCGACGCTTGTCGGATCGACGAGTTTTCCCTGCGATCGATATCACACAGTCCGGTACACGACGCGAAGAGTTGCTGCACGACGAAGAGACGCTGAATGCCGTCCATGCGCTCCGGCGAACTCTCAACACCATGCATCCCGTTGAGGCGATGGAGCAGTTGACCAAACAACTCGCTCGTTTTCCGTCCAACAAAGAATTCATTCGCTTGATTTCAGCGGCAAAAGTGCTGGATTGAACCGTCGGATGGGACCTTTACGTATCACCGGGGCCTTCGACCGCGCCTGAGGGTATACCCGCCCTTTGGGCATGTAGAGCAGTATGCAAAGTCTAAGCATTGAGCGGCCGATTACGAGCGCGTCCCTTCCCGAAGGGAAGACACAACCCTAGCCGGTGGTGAAACCACCGGTGAGGAGGACAGTGGATACCGTAGACCCGAAGGGTCGACAGAAGCGTTGTTTTTGTGTGTTGTTGAAAAGCTTGTGAAACGTGGCGCGAGAATCGGTTCTGTCGACCCTTCGGTTCTGTCGACCCTTCGGTTCTAACTAACACTGCTGCGCTTAAGTAACCGGTAGTTTCACCACCGGCTAGGGTTCTACCAGCCCTTCGGGCTTAGACGCCTTTAGTGGTATCCATGATCCCTCAACGAGGAACAAAAACACACTGAGGCATTGTGCGCGAGTAAGCGCAGACACCGCGAACTAACTACGGCAAAACTTCGATCGTTTGCTGTTGTCTCTGAATCTTCAAACCGCTTTCATCGGCAATCTGTTTGAGTATCTCATCCGCCGTCTTCGCCTTTGAAACGCCAAAGGTCACCACCGTCCGCCGTTTAGTTTGCGGGATACTATCTGACCATTTAGCCTCCATGCCTAAGTGCTTTGCTAGGTCACTAATGACACGTTCGAGCGGAGCGCGAAATTGGGGGATCGTGAATTTTGGTTCAGGTATGCGGGCATTGGTGGGAACGCGAATGGCCAGCAGACGCAAATGAAATCCCGCCGGTCCGGTTACCGTCGATACTTTGCCCTGGGTCAGCATCGTTGCTTTTGGAAACTCCTTGCGAGCTGCAGCTAGTCGATCGGTCTGCACCTCTTTATCGGCGTAGTCGGCTTTCCAGTCGGACTCTTGAACAAGTTGGCTGGTGGTGAATACGTCACTGGCTGTACATTCAATCTGTTGATCAAACCCAGCATGCAAGAGCGTCAACTGAGTAGCCAGTGTCGACGATGGCAACTCACCGGCATGCATCAAATCGTGGGGTAGTTCAGAGTCAACTTTTATCGACCACAGCTTCTGAATATTATCAAGCAATTCGGAAGGGGTTGTTAACTCCTCCCACTTCAACGATCGCAAACCAACTTGCTCAGCAGTTGAAGCCCGTTTGCGGCTGGTCATGATTTCATCGTGCAAGCGAACGGCGGCTCGCTGAACTGCGCCGATTTGATCTGCCGGGCCAACGTAGACAACATTCTCGATCACCCCCGCATCCGCCCCTCCGAGCTTGGCGACCGCTTTGAGTCGCCCGAAGGTTGTCTTGGTTTCCGGCGGTTCGGCTGCATTGGTACCAACGATCGACACGAGTCGGCTGAGATCCACCCGCCGATCTACCCAAATCGAAACGCGATACGCTGTACCCAGTGTTTTTAGGCATTCGCCTAAAGGTCGCTTTTCGAACGTGGCCAACGCTGGCGAATTGAGAGCAATCCATGTTTGACGACAGCTGGGAAGGTTGAAAAGGTTAAACTCGACTTGCAATGGCTGCTGAGCGACCAGTGGCTGAAACTGGAGAAGAGCAAGTGTAAAGACGAGCCGAAAGTAAAGTGTCCAGCAAAAAGGTCGGCAATTTTGATGGCGAAGAGCTCGCGACATTGGCACACCTTAGATAAGCAGGGGCGACTAGGGGTTTCAGTCTGGGCTGATTGCGAGGGTTCTACCGAATCAGCAATGATGCAGAACGAGACGCCGGGCATATGCTTGCTAACGATGTAAAATCTAAGCAATTGCCGCGAAGCATTGTGTGATTATACTGGACCAAGCGATTCATTCGCGAACCATTAAGATTATACCACGAGAAAATTAGCGAAGGGTCCTACCAGTGGAGGAGCGAGCAACTCGCCATTCATTACTTCTCCGATTTTATCATCGCTATTTGAGCGATTCAGATACCGCTCGCTTCATTGCGTCTGTGTCGGGTCGATACTCACAAGCGACCTTAGATCGATTGGTGCAGTCTGGTGATACCTATGCGCGGCGCGCAGCGGCATTGGCGTTAGGACTAGTAGGCGATGGACGCAGCAACCTCGTTCTGGGTCCCCTACTACGAAGTGCGGATCGTAAATTGCGACTGGTCGTTGACGACGCGTTGCGATCCATCTGGTTGCGTGAGGGGTCGATTCAAGATCGTCAGTTGCTCGAGCGGATTGTGCGGCTGAATGAATGCGGTGAATTTGAAAGTGTTGTTGAGCTGGCAACGGTCCGGATCGCGACCTCAGATGGTTCGCCGGAACTCTATCACCAACGATCACTGGCACTGTTTCAGCTTGATTCCATTGAGCTTGCTATTGAAGATTGCCGCAAGGCTCTGAAGTTAAACTCGTATCACTATGCGGCTATGATTGGTTTAGGCCATTGCCACGCGGAGCGAGGCGATTTGCTCGAAGCGCTATTTTGGTTCCGCCAAGCAATCGACGTTTATCCGGACCTCGAACCAGTTCGTGTTCAGATTCGAAGACTGGAAAAGACCATTCAAGATCTTTGACATTGGCCGTGAGCCGCTGGCACTAGTTCTGATCGTCATACACGAGTGTGCCTTCTTCTTTCACCACCGCGACTGGCCAATTGACGCTTGTCAATTGTGTGCGGACGATCAACGAACCGGCTTGAGTGTGTTTAACTTGAAAGCGGAACGTGTGTTGATCTTTGTTGCGCATTTCAGCAATCGGGTCGAATGAAATTTGATTTCCTTGGGCGCGATATTGTACCGGAGCGTCGACCTTCAGAACTTGTGCACCGGCGGGCAACTGCACCGCCAGTCGTACATCTTTGTCCGGATTGTTTCCGATGTTGGTGACCTGTACAGTGTAAGTCGATGATGAACCAACTTCGATTGTACCGTTGTCTTGACCGATCGTGAACGCAAGCTCTGCAAGGCCTTCTACAATCACCTGCCCCTTGGCTTCGGTTTTTAGACCAAGATCCGCTGTAGCGTACAGGGTCATTGCTTGAGTGCCTCGCTCCACTGGTAGAACAGTCAGTTCAAATACAGCAGGTTGACCTACAGTCAGTTCCTGCAAGCCCAACGACACCGTATGATCGGATGGATTGTAATCCGCAAGATTATTGTCCGAAGCGTTGAATCGCAAGCCACTTGGCAGCCTTACAACAAACTTCAAATTGGTTGCGGGAGCGGTTCCATTGTTCTGAATTTTGAATTTGTAAGTCGCTTGTCGATCGAGATAGCGCAGACGCGGGCCTTCGATTTGAGCCACGAGAGCCGGCGCTAGGACTGTAATTGGAACTTGCTGTTGAGCTTCAGCCCCGTCTTCGGTGAGTGCGCGGATAATGCAACTTGCATCGCCAGGTTGGGCGGCTGTCGATCGGAGTTCAATCCGCTGGCTTTGATTGGGCCCGAGTTCATTAGGGAAGATCGCTTCGAGATGTTGATCACCGCTTTCGTGGCGCAACTGGCTGGGCAAATCGGCTTCCAATCGAACGCCGCGAGCCACACCTGTTCCAACATTCTTAACGATGACGGCAATTAACTGTGAATCACCGATCAGCGACTCCTGCTGAGCTTCGATTTGAATTTCAAGTTTTGGCTGAGTCGCAACGGTACGCAGTGATGCTTGAGCAGTAAAATGAACTGTCGCCACGCTACCTAATTCCCCTTGGCGTTCAGGGATCATCTGCAAGTTGATCGTGCGTTCATCTCCAGCTGGCATTTCGCCGAGCTTCCATGTCAGTAGGCCTTCAGCGTTCGGATTGACCTGAGGATTGGCCTCGCTAAATCGCATACCGAGTGGCACGCTGTCTACGACTATCACATCGTGCGCGGTCGAGTTACCCGCATTGCGAACGGTGATCACAAACGTTGCTTTCTTGCCAACACGAACTTCTTCCGGTCCGCGTTTTTGAATTAACATAATCGGGTTTTGTGAGCCATCGAGATAGCGGCTGCCAGGTTCATTGCTAACCAACGACGTTAGTGCGGCCGGCGTGCGACCTGTCGAATTCTGCGACGTGTTGAAATTGGATTGACCGACGTTGTTTTGTGGAGGATTACCACGGATCGCTGAGTTGGGTGTGGCTCTAGGCAAGGCATTATTTGACGCCGGATAACCACCGGGCGCTGATGGATCATTCGAGGGGAGATTGTTAGTCGGAAATCCAGTTGTAAGCGGCTTCGGTAAGTTATTCATTCGCGCCGGGCCGGTGGATACAGAGGCTGGTTGCTGAGGAAAAGTCGTCGCGGACATTGCCCCGCGCTGCGTATCCGACATCGAAGAATTCGCAGCAGCAGGCGGTGGACTAGAAGGGTTTGCAAAACCGGGAGGAAAAGGGGTTAAGTTTTGTGGGTTTAGGTTTTGCGGAGCGGAACTTGATGGATAGTTTTGCGATGGTGGCAGGCTGGGAGTAGAGTTTGCATTCGGCAGCGAGCCGGGGGCAGTCGCGGACGGAAGCAGCGTCGACGGGGCTGCAAGCGATTCTTGCGACGCTGCGGTTGTGGGGCTAATGGGAAACACTGGTAGATCTGTGCTTGTACTAGCGGTGACTTTGGGCGTGCTTGTACTTGGCAGCTGCGCTGAAGACGGAAGCGGCGGGATAGTCGCCGCCTGCAACCCCTGCGCTGGCTTGTTTGGCGGCGGGGCTTGAGACGCAATGGCAGGCAGACTTTCAGTCAACCATGATGGCGGCCCTGATGGAAGCGGCGGAGGAGCGTTCGTTGAATTGGTTGGCCCTTCTCCGGACGCAGTGACAACCGCGTAAGCTTGCGCAGTGCCTCGCAGCGGATTTTCATAAGTCTCGTCGGCAGGTGGGATTGGCGCCGGGTCATCCGTATACAACTGGTTGTCATTGGCGCGCACTACATCAAGCTGGTTCTTGCCCGGCGCTTGATGCCAATCGATCGCTCCGATATCCAGAGCGATCGGTAACGCTGGCTGGGTTGGCACTTGAACGGCATCCTCCGCTGTTCGACTGCTTTTTCGCGAGTCATGCTGTGCAAGTGCGAATGCGATCGAAAAGAGCAGTAGGAAACCACCGATTGCAGAAAGTCTTAAGTTAAAATTCTTCATAACTGCGACGTCCATGTCAGCAATAAATAAAGTCGATCACATAGTTTCGCCGCTAGGTGGTTTGGGAAATTTGCACAACCAGCAAATCTCGACCCAGCCGCAAATGGAGTCGTAGCAGATATCCACCCTTCAGCGGTAGGGCAGATCCGACCCGTTACAAAGAATCATATTGCTAGCAAAAGTTCGTAGGATGGGACCATTTGTCCCGTCCGTTAATTTGCATTGCTGCCCTGTCCAGATTGGATTTTGGGGTTCGTGATTTGAGTGTCGCACGCTTGTCCCAATTGTAGCTGCAACAATTGGGACAAAGTGTGCGACACTCAGCCGCAAATTCTAACATGGACAGTGTCACACAACAGCTCGGGACAAATGGTCCCAAGCTACCTAGCTCAGCCATTGCGACGTGTCGGCAATCGCCCTTTGAAACTCGGATTCATCGATTCGTAAAGTGGACTGTGATTGCATGAGTGCCGCCATTCTACCGGTGGAGATGGAGCCATCGGCGCCCGCTATTCCAAACATCGCTTGGACTAAAAGCAACTTTTCATCATGAGAGCGCCGTTCCACCACGGAGTTGAGGAAGCTCGGTAGATGAACTCGCTTTAAACGCACCTGCGAGCAGGTTCGACCAAGTTCTTCTCGCGAAATGTTTGACTTGGCGATGTTTTGATAGAGCGTCCTGGCTACGGCAATTTCTCGCTCGGTCACTTGTCCATCTTCGATCATGATCAAGGCCATGAGGGTAAGTAAATCCCTTGGGAACGAATCGGGCAGAGCTTCGGAGAGGCTTGGCGGTTGCCCATTGGCGGTTGAAGGGGTGATTCGATTCGTCAAAACCGCTGGATCAAATGCGTTCTTGCAGCGACCACACTGAACGAACTCCTGGACCCCACCGATTGGTAGAACTGGAATGAAGTAGAGAGTCAAAAATGGTCGCGACGATTTGTGGCGATAGGTTTCCTTCGATTCACAATTCGGGCACTGAAACATGCCGCGGCCGCGGGTGCTCGACCAGTTCATTGTGCCAATCAAAATCATGGTTTTTCTTAAAAGCGAAATGGCTCGGTTTACATCGGTTTAGGGGAAAACGGATGCAGACTTGAGGATTCAGACTTGCCACATGTTTCATTGTAGCTGTGGATGGATTCTGAATTGAGCTAACCGTGACGTTTGCGTAAAATCGGTTATTGCAGTTAGCAATTGTGCGTTGACGAGCCCCAAATTAAACTTAAAGAGGTTGTACCATCCTCTCAACTCTCCACTTGCCGAAAACTCATGTCGCTGAAATCGTTCCGTTTTGCACTGTTTTCCGTTCTGCTTTCACTGGTCTTGGCATCGCTGAGTTTTGCTCAAGACGAAAAAAAGGAAGAGATCGAAAGTGGCGACGGTAGCCGGGCGGCTGACCAGCCGCTTGGCCCCTCTGAAGAGGCTCGTCAAGCGATGGCCGGTTTTCAAAAGCCTGACGGTTGGTCTGTTTCATTATTTGCTGCCGAACCAGTTTTCGCTAATCCAGTTGCTTTAGACATCGACCATCGCGGACGAGTTTTCATTTGTGAATCGTTCCGCCAAGACCGTGGCGTCACTGACAACCGCGGTCACGACAAGACGTGGTTGCTGGCCGACTTGGCCGCGATGAGTGTTCAGGATCGCATCAATTATCACAAACGACTGCTGGGAGACAAAGTCAAAGAGTATACGTCCCACGATGATC
>JANNNN010001050.1:0-2562 GCA_031398555.1 Planctomycetia bacterium
GACTTACCCACCGACCACGCCCTACAATTCAAAAATGAGCTTTTATTATTTGAAAAGGAAATCAAAATGCCTTATGTAACTTCAATCGAACGGCATGGGATTGAACAGGGGATTGAACAGGGGATTGAACAAGGAATTGAACAAGGAATTGAGCGGGGGATTAAACAGGGGATTGGAAGAGGCGAGCTGGTAGGGAAAATCCAACTGTTTCAACAGCTACTTGGCCGGCCGGAGGAGCCACGCGACCAATTGCTGGCCAAGTCCGATGAAGCTCTTCAAACACAACTTGACGAATTGCATCAAGTCTATCAAGCGAGCCACTAGTGCTTTGTCCAAGTTAGATTTTAGGGTTTGTGGTTTTATTGTCGCACGATTGTCCCAATCGTAGGTGCAACAATTGGGACAATTGTGCGACACTCAACCTACCTCAATAATCACGTCTATGACATTCAGGGCTAAACCTGAAATTAAATTGTGCTGAAGCACTAGGACTAAGAACCAAGCGTTAGCGGTGAGCAGCAAGAACCAAGAACAATTCCCCCAGGCCGGAAGCCTAGGCTACGTGAGAGTTTACGCGGTGACGATGTTGGTGCGGGAGGGTAGGTCGACCGAGGCTCTCCCGATTTCAGCTACGCCCAGTTTGCAACGGGAGAACGAGGCTCCTGCCGAGCAGGTCTCCGCAGCTAGTTCGACTTAACTGTACTTGCAGACTCTCATCGGTTGCTGAAAGAGTTCTCAGCCTTGAGTTCACGCGTAAAAGTACATTGAAGTCGCATTGTTGCGCCACGACACGCTCGGCGGAGCCTCGTTCTCCCGATTTCAGAGCAGCTGGACTTGCTTAGTCTCGCCTCAAAGGGGGCACTTTCGAACCACAGTTCTACTTCGCTCAGCAGAACTTGCATTCAGTTTTTCGAATAAATTAGGTAGGGCTGCAAATCTTTTTAGGTCGTATCGCGAAAGATTGACACAGCATTGCAGATTTTTTGTGCTTTAGTCGAAAATTCGCAAATGCGCGACGCGTTTGACAGCTTCTGAGCTCTCTTTAGAATAGACTATATCTAAACGCTGACAAACGGTCCTGGCGGTACTCTCACGGTGAGGGTGACTGGCCTGCTTTCGCTGATTGTTGGCATCGCGGAATTGTGTTCGAAACTCGACCGGCTCCGCGAAGGCGATTGCTAGGAATTGGAACTGCTATGTTCGGCTTAGGAATTCAAGAATTACTCATTTTTATGGTAATCATGCTGCTCGTCTTCGGCAGTTCGCGATTACCGAGTTTGATGCGGAACTTGGGGCGGAGTGCTAATGAGTTTAAGGCTGGCATGCGCGACGGACCGGGCGAATCAGACAAGATCGAAAGCGATACGAAGTCGTAGTCGTTTTTGGTTCGTGTTTTTTCGCTTTATTCCCATTAGTCGCTGAGGGCTTGTGCCGCAATGTTAGGCCTAGGTTACCAAGAAATGATGGCCTTCGGGGTCATCGCCTTGATGCTCTTTGGTAGCAAATTGCCTGAAGTCGCCCGGAACTTCGGAGCCAGCTACCGCGAGCTTCGCAAACATTTGGATTCGTTTCAGCGTGATTTCCAAAATTGGGAACACTCCGAGCCGGCATCCAAGAAACCTGCGTTCACTCCAGAAACCGAACGCATTGAACCTACTACTCCGAAGTTTATTCCGCCGCCTCCGACGGATGAAAACGAATAGGCGTCATTCGTACTATGGCGCTCCGTTGCCGTGTATCATGCGACGGCGGAGCCCATCTTCTTCACACAAAGGTCGCAGCTGGTTTTATCAGAAACCCGTTACCACTCTAATTGTCGCCGCTTTCCATAGTCAGCAAAGCGATGCGATTCGACCAAGGTGCGTCCGCTTCACGCCAGAACTGGATGTAATCTTCGCCTAGTCGCCATGAAAAGAAAGCATCCCGACCAACAATCGATGCTGGGAACTCGATCCAACCCTCTTCCGGTTGACGCAAGAAGACACCGAGCGATTCGAGTTCTTCGCGAAACCGCCAAATTTGGTCGTACTCTTCTTGCAAGTCCGCGCGACTCTCCGCAACTTCGTCATCGTAGACTTGGCCAGCTTTACGCGCACCTTTTCTAAGCAGACGATGGAGGTCCGTTCTTCGTCCCGTGACTGTACGAAAGACGTCGCAGATATCGCTTGCTATCGATCTCACAAGGGGAAGCATTGCGTTGGCTTCCACTAGCGTAAACCGCTTGAGCGTCTTCGTGGCTTCAGTGTTGTCTTTCATTTTCGCAGACTTTGCAGTTGGAAAATGGTCCGCTGCTTTAAAAACTTCCGCCGTATCCAATCCGCCTTTTAGCTTTTTCGGCCCGCAGCATGGCGTGAGTAACCAAAATATCGTCAAACTTCTCTAAAGGGCGATAATAATCAACAAATCTCTGTAAGTTCAATGCAATATCGGAAATTATTCCCAGACTGGGTTCCCATAGTGGCTCCCCAGACTGCGCATTGTGTTGCGGATTCCAAACGCTGCTTACAATATTTACGTCAAACATGGACCTAGCGTTCGCTATTCTTACGACCGATTTCAGTT
>JANNNN010001064.1:0-2371 GCA_031398555.1 Planctomycetia bacterium
GGTCGTTGGCACTTGACACGCGACCAACCCGTCGGCGGAAATTTCTCATTGGTATGGCGAAAAATCGATGGCAAATGGTTGATCGTTCACGACCATTCATCGAAAGATGCGGAATAGTAGCTTGGAACCATTTGTCCGAGCGTTCGCATTTGATTTCGTGGCTTGGGACCATTGTCCCGCGCGTCTGGATTCAAATTCCCCCACAACAATTCATAAGGACGGGACAACTGGTCCATCCCCCGCCCACAACTCACGCTGTGCGGCTGATGCAAAGCTGAGCGATGCCCTCAAGGCAATGACGAGCAAGACTGTGCGGGAGTTGATGCAAGTCGTTGATCGCACTCTTGATCAGTCTTCCAGCGCGATCAAGACAGTAAGCAGCCGCGTCACTTTCGTCCAGCAGTCGACGCACAGCAGCATGTTGAGTCGTATCCTTGAGCATCGCAGTCAATGTGGTTCGTTCGTTAGTTGAGCTCGTCGAGAGCAAACGGATCAGCGGCAGGGTAGGTTTGCGTTGAAGCAAATCGGTGCCAAGCGTCTTACCGACTTGCTCAGTTCCCCACAGATCCAGCCAATCATCGACTATTTGGAAAGCAACTCCTAGCTTGCGTCCAAACCGAGAGAGCGAATGAGCTGCCGCCGCATCGCCTCCGCCACTCCAAGCTCCCAACCGGCAACTGACTGCGCACAATTCACCGGTCTTCTGCCGCAAGATGTCTAAGTACTCTGCTTCGGTAATGTTCCAGTTGCCGATGGACTTGTGCTGCCTGAGTTCGCCTTCACACAATTCACTAGCAGCGGAGGCAATATTGCGAGCGGCGAGCGTTGATCGACACTTAGCGGCCAAGCCGTAAGCTCGGGTGAACAAGAAGTCCCCCAGCACAATGCTGCTGTGTGCACCAACTTGCGCATGCATTGTGGGTCGATGGCGTCGGATCGCTGCGTCGTCGAGCACATCGTCGTGAACCAGGCTGGCTGCATGCACCAGTTCAACCGTGGCTGCAACGCGAATTGAATCTTCTTCGCAGCGGCCAATCGCCAACGCCGATAAAAGAGCGAGACATGGTCGCAAACGTTTGCCGCCTAGGCTGGCTGCTCGACTGGCCAGTTCATTCACATCTGAGTACTGGCTGCAAAGCACTTCGGCGAGCGTTGACTCGACTCGCTGAAGATCGGCACCAACTAACGCTCGCATGCTGTCCTGCGGATTGGTGATGTCCACATCTGAGGTTTTGGGCTGTTGATCTTTACCTGCAGTGGCACCATCGGAAAATCGACTGGATTGCCGACTGCTTAGCGGAGCTACTTGTGCTAGTTTTGTGTTCGGTTGTACTCGCGTCATGCGAGTTTTCATACGATCAATCATCATTGCTCCGTTGACGCGTCGCGTCGATAATCGCCTCGTGTTCCGCCGGACTTCGATTCTAGCGAAACTTCCTCGAGACTCATGGAACGATCCACTGCTTTGCACATGTCATAAACCGTCAAACCCGCGATGCTTGCGCCTACCATCGCTTCCATTTCAACTCCAGTTCTCGCTGTCACACTAGCCGTTACTGAGATTTTTAGACGTTCGCTGGACAACCAACTGAAATCAACTTCAACTCCATCAAGCGGTAGACTGTGGCAGAGGGGGATTAGCTCGTCAGTCCGCTTGGCGGCTTGAATTGCCGCCAGTCGAGCAACGCTCAGCACATCCCCCTTCTTTAAGGAGTTCTGTTGAATTTTTTCCGCCGTCTGGGCTAGCATTCGGCAAACCACGGTCGCTGTCGCGGTGCGTCGGGCAATCGGTTTTTCGCCAATGTCCACCATTCGGGCCGCGCCGGTTTCGTCCACGTGCGACAAATCGCCAGCTGGGCCAATTGCGGTGGTTAATTTTTCGGATGACATGACCAATTCCTAACTTTTGCTCTCGCCCGGTCGCAACTTGATCGCGCTTTGTGTTCTTACCGCAAAGGCATTCGCATATTAACTAAGCAAACCACCCGTCCTGCGGCTCTAACATCAAAAGGGAGCCGCCTAGATTAGCCATAGGGGGAAAAAGCAGATAGCCGGGTTTGAGTGTCGCACAATTGTCCCAATTGTTGCAGCTACGATTGGGACAAGCGTGCGACAATAAAACCTCAAACCCTAAAATCTAACTTGGACAAAGCACTAGTCCTTAAACACAACCGGTCTAGGTCATTCATTCTAAGTTTGGGCAGCAATGCTGGCCCGCTCTCGGCAGCGAGAGTGGCTTGGGTTCAACCGCGGCGGATTTCGGAACCTTTGAAATTTATTTCGACGCGGTAGACGATCTTTACTCGGCGTACAAAGGCGCCGGTAAGAAGAACGAAGCGCACGGGGACTTACAGTATGAGAAAATCAACCC
>JANNNN010001101.1:0-4272 GCA_031398555.1 Planctomycetia bacterium
CGCCGGTCGAACCTTGAACAAAGATTCCTTTTACATACTGAGCTAGTTCGGCCAAGTGCGCAGCGATACGATCCGCGTCGGGTTCTCGAGCTGCTTTGATATGGGTCAGAATTGGGCACCAGAGGCGAGGCACTCCGCCGGGGAACTCTGATCGTTGCAATGCAAGTCTATCCGCCGCTGACATATCGATAACTCCAATGCTGATTTTCAATACTTCGCTCTGATTGGATATCAATTGTACAGGGTACTACTCGATCTGCCTGAGTTGCAGCGTGTCGATGACTTTACTGCTGGCCAGTGCGTTGGTGATCACGACTAACCAAGTCCCGGAAGGGCACCAACCTTTGTGCTTCAACGTAGCCAGAGCGTTACTAATGGTTGTCTCAGGATCCTCTGAGAATGCCATCTTGAACGGCTCGACGCCCCAGGGAAGCACAAGCTGCTGGAAGATGGATTCGACGTCGGTGAAGGCATAGATGGGCACGCCCCGCGCTCGCAGCGCTCCGAGCGAATAAGCCAGAAAACCACTGCGAGTAAAAACGATGATGCCAGACTTGCCTAAATCCTGGGCAAGTGTTGCAGCGGAACGCAGCATTTTTGATTTCGGCTCTACCAACGCAAGCTGAGCGTTCAAGCCGCCCTCAACCGTTGGCTCAATACTCTCGATAATGTTCTTCAGCACCTGGACCGACTCAAGCGGATACGCGCCAGTAGCCGTTTCGCCAGACAGCATGACCGCGTCCGCTTGCTCACGTACAGCATTTGAGACATCGGAGATTTCAGCGCGAGTCGGTATCGGCGACGTAATCATGGACTCAAGCAACTGAGTTGCGATGATAACGGGCTTGCCTTGCAGCTGACATTCTTTGACGAGATCACGCTGTACGATTGGAAGTTTGTAGTATTCGATTTCGATTCCGAGGTCGCCGCGAGCTACCATGATTGCATCGGCGGCCTGAATAATCGACTTGCTATTGCGCACGCCCGCCTGGTCTTCGATTTTCGCAATGATTTTGGCACTCGAACCAAGTGAGTCCAAAAATCGACGCAACGTAACCACGTCTTCGGCTTCACGCACAAATGATAACGCAACGAAGTCGATGCCTGCCGCCACTCCAGCTCGCAGATCGTTTTCGTCTTTCTCCGTAAGTGCCGGCAGCTTCACATGAACACCCGGCAAGTTAATATGACGTCGCGATCCTAGAACACCAGCGGTGAGTACTTCCGCCAAAATGTGCGTATCATCTTTGTCAACAATTTTCAGCCGAATCAGTCCGCTATCGACAAGCATTACGCTACCGATAGTTACATCAGCTGGCAAACCAAGGTAGTTTACAGGGACGCTGGGGATGGTCGCGTGCGTTGTAATCGCCGCCGCCGTGTGGAACTCAATGTGTTCGCCAACGCGAAGTACAACCGGATGATCCAGTTTTCCGGTACGAATTTCCGGGCCTTTTACATCCATCATAATGGCGACGTCGCGACCGAGCTGCGTCGACATTTCGCGAATATGCCAAATCACTTCCGCAACCCAATCGTGCGAGGCATGCGCCATGTTTAAGCGCATAACATCCACTCCAGCCTCAATGAGCGCCGCGAGAGTCGTTTTTGCTTGTGTAGTCGGTCCGAGCGTGACAATAATCTTGGTGTAACGATAAGTATTTGTCACGTCTGGTCCGAATTTGGTCAGGAATGGTTCGATAATTTCATTGACTTAACTTTGTCACAATGCTTAGGCAAGTTTCATACCACAACCGGCGTCAGCATCGATAGGCAGATAAGAGTTACATGTGCTAGCTATGCGCAAGCAGCATGAAAGACCGCGGAGCGATGTTGGAGTAGCAGAATGCCTCAAGCATTTCGATGATTTCAGCAACTTGACAATGCCCCGAAAGCCTTGACGGCTTCCGCAACCTGAACTGGACTAATGTCAATTTGACGGAGCGGCACGTAAAAGGCCGCCCAGACCACGCATAGTTTTTAATCGCCGTTGGCTGTCTGGACCGATCTCCCATACCTCCGGATCTGATTTGGATGTGGCAGAGTCGATCGAGTTGGCGTAGTAGGGGACCGTAACATACTTAGGGAGATCGTTCGTGCGATCAAAGGACTCCTGCGCCATTCTCATCCCAAGTTCGAACTCTATTTGCGGCGATGCGTCTTTTGCATTTATTATCGCGTTGCGAATTTCTTGACTCTGCTGCAACTCCATATCGCACCACCATCCGGTCTGCATCGCCAAATCCTCGATTTCAGTAAGGTACCAGGCTCTGATCATTTCACGTCCGACATAAGGCACGGTTGTGTAGCCTGTCCCGAGAACTCGAATGTCGGGAAGCGTTCGACGAACATCCTGGGCCGGCAAGTTCGAGAACGCGCCTCCACAGTACGAACGGCGACCCATAGTACACGATTCGCCGTGTGGGGTCGAAAGGAGAAGTTTGTTTGGTTCAGGATCCGGATAAGGGTCGAAATAACTGGGCTCTGAAACCGACGCCATGATTGCCACCATCAAGTCGCGTGGTGTCTCAACAAGACGAAGGTCACCAGTTCGTTCATGAACGGGAATCTGTTGAAGGAGGTCATACATCGATCGGTTAACAAAGTAGGTTAGCGCTTTGCCGATATAGGGTGAGTTCCCCAAAATCAGATCGGGCTGCTCAGTTGCAAAACGATCGGGGTGCTGCTTGTAGAAGGCGTACACCTCCGGATGCCACGACACCGACCAATCGCGAGGGTCAAAGACTTTGTAATTCCTCGCGGCCAGAAGGTCGCCCTTACCGCGATCAAAAAGAACTTCACGGTTACCTGCCACAATTAACATTGGGAACTTTGGAACAACCTGACTCGCCCGAGCCACATCTTCGAGTGTTTGAAGATGTTGATAGTTCTTAACTCCCAAAGCGAATGCGACAAACGCTTTCATCTCAATATGATCGAGCTCTGTCCTTTTTCCAGCGAAGCTTTTTGCGGCAATCAGCGCTGAATTTTGCGTTTTGCGAATAACGGATCGATCCCCATTCAACAAGTTATAGTCGCAGTTAGCGATGCTTGAATCGGTAAAACCGAAGCTCGAAAAGTACGCTGCTAAGATCGCACCGCTGCTATTCCCAGATACAATCGTTCGTTGATTTCGAAGGGACGGGATGCGTGCGAGAGCTTCACGTAATACTCCGCCGTCATACGCCAAGTTCGCTCCCTTCCCTTGAAAGACAACCAATAACTCTTGTTCGTTCAGCGACACGTTAACCGAATCAGCACCTAATACGAAAGTGCACAGTGAGAAAAGCATGCATGTGAGCAACATGATTTTTCTACTCTGAGGATTCCAAGCAGCCATATTGAGCCTTTTATTACATTACAAATGAATGCGATGCCAATCGAACGACGCCATATCAACGGGCCATTTCAGCAGCTTGAACGCCGCTTTCTAAACCAACTTGCAGCCAGCCATTTTCTAGAGTCGCATGGACCAAGTTGATTTTCGCGTCCCGATTCACAGACGAAGAAGTTCGACCTATTTGCACTTGCCGCTCAAAGAACCGTGACAATACCAACTGAAGGATCGGATTTTCAGGTGTCGGCGGTTCCAACTGCGTTTCACCTACCTGCTCGAGTCGAACTTGATCGCCGTCGTGAATCGCTACATACTTGACGGTTGCCGTGCGTTCCACACCGCTGTAGGAAACGTTCTCCCATTCAAATTTCTGTATGCGAATCCGAAGCTCAATTGTGTTATTTTGAAAACTAGCATGCAGCGGATCTTCATTCGCAAAAGTAAAAGCCGCAGGAATTCTTCCACCGTGCGAGACAGGTTCGGTGATCGGTCTCAATCTCAACGTCTCATAGACTAATTCTCGGAAGAGGACTTCGTTGTAGCGCCTTCGGCATAAAACAACACTCGAGTTGTTGAGAGCTGATTCGTGGAGTTGAAATTGAATTGCGGGATTCAGCGAACCGAAACCCGCCGGTGGAGTCGTAGCACCAAGCGTCGAAGGTAATATTGTTTCATCCTGCCACCGGAACTCTTCGCCGGTCGTCCAAACGACTGATTGTGTATCGACATCACGCGCGTCAACTGTGTCCCACAAGACTTGATTGAGGATGGAGTTCAGTTGCACAATCACGGCGAAGCCGCTGTCGTTCAACTGCTTCTCGATTTCTTTCTTGATCGTCTCTTCGATCTTCTGGTCCGCTTTCGGAAGCAGACGCTTCAGAATTCGTGCGGCAAGCGGTGCCAAAGCTTTACTAAGGAATCGCGATCGAAGTTTG
>JANNNN010001175.1:0-4377 GCA_031398555.1 Planctomycetia bacterium
GCCCAAGAAATTCAAACTGTCCATCTCTCAATTTGCGTCCGCGATCACCGGTTAAGTAGGCTCGCAACGTCTGCCCATGGCCCACATTCAGTTGAACGAATCGCTCCGCAGTGAGTGCTGGGAGGTTCAAGTACCCCCGCGCTAGGCCTCGTCCGGTGATTGCCAATTGACCGGGAACAGTATCGGGCAAAATTCGCAGCCCGTCATCGATTACGTAGGCGTCCACACCCGAAATCGGTCGTCCCAAGGGCACCGAACAGCGTTCATCGTGCGCGTCGACTTGGGTCGCAATGGCCTCGACGGCGGTTTCTGTCGGCCCATAGAAATTCCAAAGCGATGCCGTAGTTCGCTTGCTTACCAATGCAGGTAACTCGCGTGGCATTGACTCTCCGCCGGTCCACAACATCCGTAGATGTTTGCATTCGCTAAACATTGGATGTTCGACTACCAACCGCAAGAGGTTTGGAATGGCAGGTAAAACAGTGATTTGGTCTTGAATGAGTTGTGAAACCAGCGCGTGCAAATCATGACGAGCCTCGGGGTCAGCCCAAATCAGTTCGGCACCCTGCGTCAATGTGGCAAATGCCACTCCCAACCCCGCGTCAAACTGGTGCGACAGTAACATCAATACGCGATCACCAGCATGTACCGGCACTGTTTCATGTCGCCAGCGAAGCGTATTGCAGATCGCTTGATGCTCGATCATCACACCTTTCGGTCGACCAGTCGAACCTGACGTGTAGATGATATAAGCCAAATCGTTGGCCGAAGGTGAGTGATCAGCGCTGGAGTCTGCACGGTGATCGAAGGCATCGATATCTTGAAGTAGGTCGGCATGAGAAACCGCTGGCTGCTCACTGTCGATCGGAATCACAGTTGCTCCGCGGAACATCGCGCCCATAATTGCCATCAGCGTCTCAGGAGTGTTTCGGTCCATCACCGGGATGATTGATTGTGGCTCGGAACTTTCTAATATTAAGGGACATGTTTGCTTCGACTTTTGTCCATCAATCACTTCCATCATCTGTCGATACGTCCATCGCAATTCGCCAGATCGAAGTGCTCCACATTCAACGTTAGCAGCAACGGCTCGCTCGATCATTTCACATATCGTCGTTGGTGCCGTTGATCTCAACTGACTTGCAACAGATTTTGTCTTATGTCGCGTTGAGCTTGGTTTTTCGAAAACAACACGCTGCGGATCGCTCAGTAGTGAATCGAGCAATTGGACGTAATTCTCTGCCATTGATTCCATTGAGTTCGCAGAAAACAAGTCACGGCAGTAGCAGATCATGCCTCGCAAGTTGCGTTCGGAATGTTCAAAGATGAATTCCAGATCGTAGTGACACGTTTGATGTGGCACATAGAAACTCTCCTGCTGCAAGCCACCCAGCGTGGCGACTTCGCTTTCACCTGGAAACAGCGAACTAGCGCGGCCTGATTCGGATCGCAACTGCGCCTTTTCAAAGGTACACGAAACCTGGAACAGCGGACTACGGCTGGCATCTCGCGGTGGGTTGATATCGCGAACAATCGCAGAAAATGGATACGCCTCAAACTCGAGAGCACTCAGCAGGGTACGGTTCGCGCGTTCGATCACTTCAATGAAGCTCGGCTCACCCCGCACATCCGCTCTAAGTGGTAGCATATTCACAAAAAAACCGACAGTCGATTCGTATTTTCGATGACTTCGACCTGAAAATGGGCTACCAATTAAGAAATCGGGCTGACCGGTATACTGGCACAGCATGACTTGAAGGGCGGCTTGAACGATCGTAAACGGTGTCGTCCGCGCTGAAGCGGCCAAACGAAAAACGCGTTGGCTGAGCTCAGTTGGCAGCGAAAGTGATTGAATGCCAGCCCGACCCGTGAATGCCTGTGGTCGTTCATAGTCGCATACGAGGTCTAGTGTCGATGGTGCATCTTGTAGCTGGTCGATCCAATATCGTCGCAATCGTTCGCTAGCGGGTCCGTCTAACATGGCTTGCTGATCGGCCACGAATTCAGCGTAGTTGTTGGCCGACGGCAGTAAGGTCGGCGAACCGCCCGCAGAGAATTCTGGATACAGCTGTCTCAACTCAGCTAGAATCAAGATAAGCGACCAAAAGTCGACCACGATATGGTGGGTTGTTGCCAACACCACATAGTCTCTCGCAGTTACCTTGAAGGCAGCCAATCGCAGCAGTGGACCTTCTTGCAAATTGAATGGTCGTTGCGATTCGGCTACGATCAGCGCTTGCAGTTTGGATTCGTCGCGACCCAGTTGAGTCGCGTCAACGACTTTGAATTCGGGATTTAGTTTTTCGTGCACAATCTGACGCAATTCGCCGCCAGAATCCGTGAATGTTGTGCGCAAGCAAGCGTGTCGATTGGTCAAGAATTCGATTGATTTCCGTAAAGCCGCAAGATCCAGATTTGAACGAACGCGGGTGGGCAAAAATACATTGAACGGTGTTGCCCGCGGATCACGGCAGTATGCGTACCACAACCCTTGTTGCCCAGCCGACATTGCAAAAGTGTTTGTCGAGTTCAGTTCGTTTTTCGCGGCTCGTTCGCGCAACAATTCCGCCAACAGTGCTCGTTGTTGATCAGGAGTGAGATTCGCGATCTTCGAAAGATTCGACTCAGTATTTGGAGAATTCATAGCTTGACGATTTCAGAGGTCGAAGTGGCGCTTTTAAGACCTTGTGAATTGCTTATGTTTTGTGTAATGATCAATTCCCTTGTCCTCGCAACATCCGCTCGAGTAACTGCAAAACTTCACCGTCAGCCAGCCCCGGCAGTTGCTCCAGAAGGTCGCTGGCATGTTGCCCAGTTATAGGAGATATTGCCATTGGCGAGTCCGTGGTAGCTGCAGTTTTCGCAGTGGCTTCTCGCCCACTATCACCAATGATCTCACAAACTTTATCCACCAACTCGATTAAACTTGCACTTCGCATCAGCGTAGCAATGGGCAGCCCAATCTCCAATTTGGCTTCAACCCAGTTGCGCATCTCAACGGCCATTAGAGAATCGAGGCCCATCTCGATCAATGATCGATCGCGATGAATATGTTCGCTTGCCAATCCCAACAGCGAGCCCACCTTGTATCGAACTAATTGCTCGACCAGGACTGTGCGACGCGATAGGTCAGCCGAACGAAGTTGTTCTGCATTTGCCAACTGCGTCTGCTCCGCACTTTCATCCATGTTGCGGTTTCGCAACAGATGCGCAAACCTCGGGGAAACTCGAGACGTGAGACCTAATCCGCGCCAGACTGTCCAATCGATGCGCAGCACGCTCAACTGGCGCTCGTTCAACTGCATCGCATACTCCAGGCATTCCAATGCTTGCCTGACAGTAAAACTCAGTACTCCCTGTCGTTCAAGTCTTTGCCCGAGTTGTTCACGTTCAGCGAGATAGCCGACTTCGCCGAGATGTCCCCAGTTCATCGCTAGTCCTGGCAGACCCAACGAACGACGGTAGTGGGCCAAGCCATCGAGCAAAGCATTGGCCGCTGAGTAATTGGCTTGCCCGGCGTGACCAAAAATGCTTGAAAGTGATGAGAATAAAACGAAATGGTCCAAGTTACGACCAAGCGTTTGTTGATGTAGATTCCAACCGCCAAGTACCTTGGGGCGCAAGACTCGCTCTAGGGTAGCCCGATCAAGATCCATCAGCATGCGATCTTCGAGAATCATTGCCGTATGAAACACCCCTCGCAGTGCAGGGAGCTCTTGATCGATGATCTGCAAAGTCTTGGCTACCGAATCTGCATGTGTTATGTCGGTTGAAAGAACTTTAACTTGAGTCCCATAGGGCGCGAACTCAGAGGCTATCGCGTTGGCTTGAGCGGTTGTTAGTTGCCTACGACTGGAAAGAACCAAAGTGCCCGCGCCGCGACAGGCCATCCATTGTGCAACCTGCATCCCGAATCCGCCAAGACCGCCAGCGATCCAATAAGTTGCGGTTTTATCGAATTTTATCGGCGCGTATTCCCCAGGAAAAACATCGCTCGGGCCAGGATCGTAACTGACCGTCACTTTTCCAATATGCTTACCTTGCTGCATGAATCGAAACGCGGCCCGGGTGTCATCGGCTGGAAAGCTCTTGGTAAGCACAGGTTGCAATTCACCCGTTTCGAAGCGGGCTACCAACTCGCGAAGCATCGTCCCCATTCGCGCGGGTTGTTGCTTAAACAGCTGATCGAGGTCGATTGCAAAAAACGCAAGGTTGTTGCGCATGGCGAACAGGCCTAAGCTGGCATCATTGTAGATATCGCGTTTGCCGATCTCTAAGAACCGGCCTCCAGTCTTGAGTATGCCGATGCCCTTACTGATTGCCTCACCGGGCAATGAATTCAATATGACATCGACACCGGGTCCGCGCGGCGGGTGC
>JANNNN010001186.1:0-13107 GCA_031398555.1 Planctomycetia bacterium
GTCTTTGTAATAACTATGTCAAACTACTCTTACATTGCTAGAGATCGGACGGGGCGAATCGCCCGCGGTAAATTGTTTGCCGATTCAGCGACTGGTCTGAAATCAATATTAGTTGCTCAAGGAATGCGACTGATCAGTCTCGAGACGCTTCCCGAACCAGCCAGTTCGCTGTTAGATGAACTGAGTCCTCGTCGCTGGATGCCCGCACGTTCTCGCGATGTCGAGTTCGCATTGCGACAGCTCGCCATTATGTTGCGTAGCGGGCTGAACTTGCTCAATGCGATAGAGTCATTGCAGTTACAAACGGACTCGGTTGCTTTTGCTGCGGTCCTGGAATCTCTGCACGGCCGGATCGCTCGGGGGGACTCCTTCGCAAAATCGCTCGAGGAGCATTCTGTATTTCCGCAAGTCGTGGTGCAATTGGTTAGCGTCGGCGAGAAGACTGGCAACCTCGAACAAGTGCTTGAGCAGTCCGCCCAATACATGACTCAGCGGCGTACCGCGATTACCGAAGTACGAGTAGCGCTGACGTACCCAGCCATCGTCGCCATCGCAGCCTTTGTGCTTGCTGGCTACCTGACATTCGCCGTTATTCCAGAACTACAGAAATTCTTAGGCGCCATGGGACGCAAACTGCCGCGTATGACGCAGTCGCTGGTTGACTTTGCACATTGGTTTCAAATCAACGGCGTTACCGTTTGCGTGGCGTCAGCTTCACTGATTGTCGGCCTTGTATTGGTAACGCGTTGGCCGCCTGGACAGTTGTGGATCGATCGCTGGCTATTACGTATTCCAATAGTCGGTAACGTTCTGCGGTTATCGGGAACGGCATCGCTCGCAAGTTCACTGTCAGTCATGGTAAACAGCGGCGTCAAGCTAGTCGAAGCGATTGACATTGCGAGCAGGCTACAAACCAATCGCTTCCTTGCAGGATTGCTGACCAATGCTTCCGACTCGATCATTCGGGGCAAGGCTTTAGCGCCGACGTTAGCCGCCCGCGAAGGATTCTCCCCAGTGCTATCCAGTATGGTTGCGATCGCCGAACAGACTGGCCATCTCGATTCGACACTCGACGAAGTTGCAAAGTTTTGCGACACCGAGCTCAAATCCAAAATCAAACGCATGAGTCAACTCGTTGAACCTGCGGTCATTGTGGTTGCAGGCGGCATTGTCGGCTACGTTTACATCGCCTTCTTTATGGCCCTGATGAGTGCTGGAGGTAACTTTAAATGAGATGTTTTATTTGTTTTTTCGCTGCAACCATTTGCAATGCAGCGTTTGCACAGGACCCTACGGTGCCGAGTTCCCAGATTCTTGAGCGACTCGGGCGCGAGCAGCCTCATTCGGCTGTTGCGTCGCCGTCAGCTATGATTAAAGAGCGACCTACACCACCTGAGCTCAAATTAAAAGCGGTCGTAATGACTGACAGCGATCATGGGATCGCATTGATCGAAGTCGATGGCCGCCGCATTCGAATTCGACTTTCACGGCCCGACAGTAAATTAGACAGCATCGCCATCCAAGGTTCGACTTACCATGTCCAGAAGTTTTCGGCTCGGTCAGTCCTGTTAGAAAACAACGGTCAGTCTCTGCTTGTGCAATAGCAAGCACGGTTTCTGGCAAGATGCCTTAAGGCCTGCTGGCTAGATTGTAGAACCACATGATGTATAAATCCGTGGGACCGCTATTTCATCCGAAGGCGAATAAAGCACTTATTTGCCACGGATGACATTGTGGTCCCAAGGATGGAAGAAAAATTGATAATCGTTGCCTTTCGAACATCAAGGCAATTCTCGAAGCCGAATCTCTTTGAATTCGACCGGCGCGCCTTCGGATTCGAGGCAAAGAAAACCTTCTGATGGCGTACATTGATTACCGCCCGAAACTTCTATGCCGTTCACCCACAGTCGGACTTCGCCGTTAATTGCGCGAACGTAGTAGTGATTCCACTGGGGAGTCGGTTGGCTGTGTTTCGCGCGAGGGAAACTGCGAGATCCATCGGGCGCGACGGGTGGAAAAGGGACCATTTTGGACGCTCCGACTGGAAAAACGTCACCGTGAGTTGTGAACCAATCGGCTTTCTTGCCGGAAGTTTTTTCGTATTGCTCAGTGTACCCTTCATCTAGCACTTGAACTTCGATACCAGCTCCCGGCAATCTTCCCAGAGGCAAGTCCTTCAGAACGCTTTCTGGTGCCCAAATGAAGATCCCCGAGTTACCCGCTTTGGAAAGATGCCGCCAGTTTGCGACCAACTCAAAATTCTTGTACTGTTTTTGTGATCGCGTCACGCCAACTGGCTTACCAGTACATTTGACCAACGAGCCTTCCCATGTCCATGTATCGTCTTTGCCATTTACCATCACAAAGTCGGCTTCTCCAAGTGTCCTCCAATCGGGGCCTTCTCCATTGATCTTCGCGAAAGGAGTATCAGACTGAGCTGGCGCAAGCGAAGGGAGGAAATAGAAAACGAGCGTCGTGAATACCACATTGCGAATTTGCATTGAAACCTCGGCGGGATTGGGGGACCACTTTACTTTTTGAGCGAGTAATCTTCACTAAAGACGGTCGGCATGTCAGCGTCGACTGCACCCGCGCCAGCGGCTTCAGCCATCTGTTCGCGAGCCCGTTTAATCGCGAGGTCGTTTGTTTTCGGATGTACGAGAACAAAGGCAGCTTTTCGAGCGAGTGAGTTCGGATGGGCTTTGTCCATTTTCAAATCGACAAGCCCATTGGCAACACCAACTTGCAATTCCGTTAACTTAAAGAATTGAACTCGCCCGCGAATCTTCAGCGTGACCGCGGTCTGGTTTCCTTCGACGAACGAGGCTTCCGTGGAACCGCCGATTGGGAAAGATTCTGCTGCTTCGAGACCAGCGATGGCATCGACTAGGAAGCCGTGAAATTCCTCGGCCAATCGAGCCACGGTCGTCATTCTTTTATGCTGGTCTTTTTGTAGTTGTGTGCGAGCAAGAGGTTCAGTTTCAGCCAGTTGTTTTTTCGCGGTGACAAAATCTTGATTTCCCAGCGACTTCAGCAGTTCCTTCATCGCCTTACTCCACTTGGATTTCTCCCCATCCAATAGCACAGGCTCAGCAGTCGGCACTGGCGTCGGTTCTGGTGTCGTTGGAGGTGTCGCTTCCGTCGGCGCAGGCGTTGTTGGACTTGGTGGAGTTGTAGTAGGTTGAGTTGTATCAGGTGGAGTTGTAGCTGGAGCAGGAGCAGTTGGCATTGGCTGCATGGCGACAGGAGAGCCGGAATTTTCGGCAGGTTTTTCGGCTGTCCTATCCGGCGTTGTGTTCGAATCGTCCAGTCCGATCACTTTTGGCAAACCGCTACCTGCTGATGTCGCAGGAACCGCTGTCGCGTTTGATTCTTTTGGGATAAGAGGCTTGGGCTTAATACTCGTGGATGCCTGAGCCAACTGATTGGATTGATTGACGCGAGGCTTGTTGCTGTTTGCCCAAATGGCATACGCTCCGGCAACGAGAGTTAGCGACCCGATGATCCCGCCAATGCTAAGCAGCATTGCGCGGTTGCGTTTTCTTTGAATCTGCTTTGCAAAGCCGCCAGGCGGCACTCGCTGCGCAGCGATTGTTGGTTTTGACCCGGTAAACGGTTCGTTGACTTCGGCAGGTTCGCGGTCGAAGGGCCGCTGATTGTAGTCGGGTAGAAGCGTCGCGGCGCTAATGGATTCGGGAGCGGCCATAACTGCACTCGCAGTGCCGCCGAGAAAACTCTGAAGTTTGTCGTAGTCTGCGATTGGGTTTGTTTCGGGCAAGCTAGCCGAGTATCGCAAGAACCCGCCCAAGTCAAACGCGCTGCGAGGATCATCAGCGGGCAAGTAGGATTCGAGTTCCTCTAGGTCCCATTCCAGGTCGGGCGTTTTCGTTTCGGCAACTGGCACTGCGATTGGGACGGTCGCTCCGAACGCATTTGTCCACGCCCTATCGTAGTGCTGCTTGCGGTCCGCTTCGAGCAAAGTTTTCTTGCCGTGTGCAACAATCTTTGCAGCTCGCTGTGCCAGCTTGACATCTTTTTTTTGAGTCGCATCGACCTTTCCCTGCATCTCTAGCAGAGCCCGCTGAATCTTGCCGCTATCTGACTCGAGGGGCGTTAGGCCGAGCAATTTATAGAGGTCCGGCAACCGCTCGCGGGTTTGACCGTTCGATTCATCATTTGCCATCGGACACCGAGCCTGGAAGAGAAGTTACGATTGCTGTCGACATGCCTTTCTATTGTATTCTGTGAAGGCAAATATTGCTCACCACTCTTCCCCGGAACCAACTTCGCCCCCGATATACGCCCAGCTACCAATGGCAAAAGTGAGCAATAGAGCTAGCCCTACAGTCACTTTAATCGCAAAAGGGGTAGATTTCCGCTGTGCCATTCGCGCGACCAAGGCGAGAATGGCGGGGCTGAGCATAGCGAGGAAGTAAAGCGTACGGGGTAAGTTTAGATAACTCTGGAAGCAGGCGTGGGCGACGAAACCGGACATGGCGAATAATGTAGGGGCGAACATTATCGGCAGAGATCTTTGACCAGCCAGCCGTAGGTCGATACGACTACACAACCCGAGCACCGTGGCAACTGCGATTAGTGGTTCGGTAACTTTCATCATCGATAACGAAGTCAGGAAAGCGCTGGCAATCAGCAATGGAATCGTGGCTAGTCCAACCGTTGATGCCACAACTGGCTGGCAACCTGCGATGCCCCACCAGCCGAAACTTGCGGCAAGTGTGATAACTGCCCACCATTGAAACTGTTGATTTTGCAGCTCAGCCCATGCCTCCCCGCGAGGGTAGATCAACCAAGCGGCTACGGCGGTAACCATGGCGATTGCAATGCAATAAATCAAATCCGAAGCTGAACGACGGGGTTCTCCGCGAGTGGCAGGTGAAGTTTCATTTGGATCTAAAGTCTGCTTTGATCGCATCGCTTTCAACTGAATGAAACCAACCAACATGGCCACGGCTGAAACGATCATCGCTGCCACGGGCACTCGTTGCCATGCATCTTCCGGCCACCAAGAAAAGCCAGTACGAATGACTAGGGCAGTCCAAATTGCAATTCCACTGCATGCGGCGAGCACAAAAGCGACGGCGCGACGGTGGAATATACGCGACAGCGCCAAGTACCCGGTCAGCACAATCGCTAGCGGAGCTACCACGTTGCCAAATAAGATTTGGAGTTCAAACACGAGATTATTTCAATTGCATCTGAAGTGCGATTCGCAGAATACCCACGCAAGTCGGCGCGTGCGTAATGACGCCGTCGAGCACTGCTTGGATCCCTTCCTTCACCGACATTATTACATGCTCGATAAGCTCTGTGCCTTCAGGATTAGTTTCATTAAAAGAAAGATCTTCGGCCAAGTAGATTTCGACGGGCGATAGAACCGCGGCCGTAAATGGATCCACGGTGCACAGTCGGGTCCAACGTTCCGCCGTTATTCCAAGTTCTTCGGCAAGTTCTCGCGTTGCTGCAGCAGCGGGCGATTCGTCGTCTTCAATACCACCGCTAACCCCTTCGATTGTCACGCGACCGACCGCATAGTGGAACTCTTTAGTCAGATGTAGATTGCCGACATGGTCGAGCGCGATGACGCATACGCCTGCTTTGAGGTGAACAGTGGCGTAAGTTCCCGGTTTTCCATCTGGCCGTTGGACTTGGTCTCGAAATAGTTGAATCCAAGGATCGCTGTACATTTGCTCGGACTTGAGGATTTTCCATGGTCCGTGGTCGCGCATCGATAATTCCCAAAAAGGTTCCGAGCTAGTGAGGCCAAGCCGCTAAGGTGGTAGGTAGGCAAGTTAAGCGGGAAGGGATAGGCGAAATTCTTCGCAAAGACGTGTTGTACAGCTTAGAATTTGCATCGAACTCGTCGTTTCCCAATCAAAGCAGGGTGCCTCGCTTGGGGGCCGTAGTTAAGATAACAAGTAGATTACAGGCTAGCGACAACACTTTAGTTGCAGACCCAATTTACATTCCGGCCTTCCAAATGACAATTAGTCAACACCTTGAACATTCCGAACAAACTCATGAGTGATCCTTTCGGCAAGTCAGCGAAGCAAACTCGATATGACATCGATTTCTCGGTACCGATCACTCATCGCCTCCGATTCACCAAAGACTGTTTTGGTGACGATTTTCCCGTTGTCGCGGAACTGTTCGAACACAGTGGCACCAGCCGTGCGAGAGCTCAAGTTTGGATCGATGAAGGTCTTTGCAATTGGGATTCGGGATTGGCAGGCAGGATCGAAGACAAAATAAGTGCCGCCGATTCGGGCATCGAACTGGTGTCGTCCGTCGAACAACTGCCCGGTGGCGAAGCGGTCAAGAACGATCCAACTATCGTCAATCATTTGCTGGAGTCCTTCAATCGCGACAACTTGGATCGACGCAGCTACGTGTTGGTCATCGGTGGCGGAGCAATCCTCGATACCGTCGGCTATGCCGCTGCCATCGCGCACCGCGGTATTCGCCTGATTCGTATTCCAACATCGACCCTTGCCCAAGCTGATTCTGGGGTCGGAGTGAAGAATGCGGTCAACTGGTTCAACAAGAAGAACTGGAAGGGTACTTTCGCCACCCCCTGGGCGGTGGTGAATGACCAGCGGTTGCTGGAAGGCCTGAGCGATCGCGATTTTCGCTGCGGTTTTTCCGAAGCGGTGAAGGTCTCGCTGCTAAAGAGTCCCGAGTTTTTTCAATTCCTGACCGGTGCGGCAGAAGCGATTGCCGCACGTGAGCAACCTCAGACCTCGCTCGCAATTCGAGAATCGGTGCTTCTGCACTTGTGGCACATAACTCGCGGCGGCGATCCGTTTGAATTGCAGCAAGCTCGGCCGCTAGATTTCGGTCACTGGTCGGCGCATAAACTGGAAGCGATCACCAAGTATCGACTGCGACACGGCGAAGCGGTGGCGATCGGCGTGGCGGTCGATACGGTTTATTCTCACTTGCAGCTAAAACTACCGCGCTCGGTCGCCGATGCTACGCTTAAAACGCTTCTGGGTTTGCAGTTACCGATATGGGATTCGGCACTGAATGAGTCTGTCATTTTCGATGGACTAGAGGAATTCCGGCAGCATCTCGGCGGTGAACTGACGATTACATTGCTCAAAGAAGTTGGCCAGCCATTCGATGTCCATTCGATTGACCGAGGCGCAATGCGGGAGGCGATGGCTTATGTCGCGGACAATGCAACCTCGCCCGTCGTTGATTCACACACCTAGTAAACTCACACGCAGCTTGCAGCCTGCAACGCCGATATTCTGCTGCATGACAAAAGGCGGCAGCAAGTTAACTCAGGCTTAAACTTTGGGACTTCGAGCAGTTTGAATGGGTGTGGCTGTACTGAGCACACCTTCTTCGTTCGCACTGCCAAAGCCCAGTGGCACACAAAATCCTCACAGCGTTCCGTGTGGGGCGAGCATTTCGCGAAGCAAGTCGAGCGGTAGACCGACCACATTGCTGGCTGTACCGGAGACCAGCTTCAACCACGGATGATCGTCCTGGTAGCCGAACGCACCCGATTTGCCAATCCAATCGTCGCTCTCGAGGTACTCTTGAATCTGCGATTCGCTAAGTTCGTCCATGATCAACTCGCTTTTTGATACTCGCACATCCGGTTCACCTTCGGGGACCCGCCAAACGCACAGGCCGCTGAAAACGCGATGCATCCGACCGCTCAACAAACGAAGCATATATTCAGCATGGTCGCGGTTAGTGGGTTTACCTAGCATCTGGCCTTGAATATCGGCGACAGTGTCGCAAGCAATAATGATTGCAGCGCCGTCAATGCGCGGCCGAATGTCGGCGGCTTTTTGATAGGCGTAGCGGGCAACCATTTCCGGTGTCGACTCACCTGAGCACATACCGCATTCGGCTGACTCGCTTGGAACGATTATTTCATACTCATAGCCGACTTGCTCCATAAGTTCACGTCGACGCGGCGACTGGCTGGCGAGAATAAGCTTCATAACAATTTGACATTAGCCTTTGATCGACTGGAGGAACTCATTTATCCGTTTCTCACTGACAGTTTGTTTTGTGCCGAGCGACTGAGCAAATATCGAGACGCGGAATTCTTCAATCAGCCAGCGAAGTTGATCCAGTTTGGCAATCGTCTCTGGCAAAGAAAGCGGAGTGTTCGTTTTAAGCTCTCGAAATCGCTGAACCGCTTTGTCGATCGGGGCTCGCAAGTGTTTATCTTTAGGCAGTCCGCCGCTCTTGAGTTTATCGAGTCGCAATTCAATGGCTCGAAGGTACCGTGGCAATTCTTGTAGTGCGGACCACGGGGTTGCCTTTAGAAAGTCAGGTGCGAGTAAATTTTGCAACTGTCCACGAATGTCGTCAGCGATCTCGCGCCATGTTGCGGGAAGGGCTTCAACGCGCTTTCGAACTTCATGGGTAGCTTCAGCCAATCTCGGTAACCAAGTGGCCACATTTTGTGTGGCGACTGAGATCTGTTCAACGGCCCGCAGATTGCGAATCTCAAAGTCATCGCGGTTGTAAGGCAATGGTTGATTGTCGATAAAGGCGATGCGAGCGATTAGGTCTTGAAGCTGAGCGCGGAGTTGATCGCTTTTCAAAATGTGGCCAAGGAGAACGCTGGATTTTTCTAGTTGCGGCAGATGAGCGATCTGACCGCGTAGGTTGCGATGATGCTTGATAGCAAACAGTCGCATCCAACCTTGAACGGCCAACCGTTCGGCTTCGGCTGCATGATCGACCAATCGCAATTCAACCGCTTCGCCCACATCAACGAGCGTTGGAAAGGCTGCAACCATCAGTCCACCGCGGCGAATCGCAACTTGAGCGGGGAGCGAATCGAAGTCGATTTGCGTGATGCGACGATCCTGCCAATTGCTGTGCTCTTTGACCACCTTCGTGCCAACAATCGATTCAGGCGGTGCGTGTCGTGCTTGCAATTCAGCCACATTGCGGCCCGCTTCGACGACTTTTCCAGCATCGTCGACGACTCGCACCAGGAACTGCAAATGCTCGGGCAACTTGGTCCAATCAAAATCGCTTGCGCGAATCGGTTCGCCGGCATGCGCGGACATCAATTCGCACAGCACAGCCGAGAAAGGTCGCTGGTGATCGGCTTTGGCAAGTTGTTCACTAAGTTTGCGAGCAACATCCGGTGCAGGTACGAAACTGGTACGTAGATTTTTAGGGAGCGAACGGATTAAGAACAGGAGTTTGTCTTCGAGCAACCCAGGTACCAACCACGCAAGCGCCTCGTCGCTGACTTGCCGCAGTGCGGCCTGCGGCACCGTGACAGTCACTCCGTCCGTTGCGTTACCAGGTTCAAATCGATATGCGAGCGGTAGCTTAGTCGTACCAACCTGTAATGCATTGGGAAACGCTTCGGCAAAGTCCTTTGCGACAGTGCGCTGGTCGGCAATCAAATCTTCAGGCTTCATCCACAGTGATTTGACAAGTGGCGAATCGCCGTTCTTGGTGATCCAATTGCGGAGCGTGGCGAGATCCGTAACCTCGACGGGGATCCGCTGGGCGTAGAAACGTTCGAGTTGATACTTGTCGACGATGAACTGTCGCTCGCGGGTTCGCTGCGCGAGTTCATGCATGTCAGCCAAAATTTCTTGGTTGTGCGTGTAAAACTTTTCGCGGCAACTCCAATCACCACCAACCAGACCGTGTTCGATTAGCATCTCCCGGGCCGTGGCTGCATTGATCGGGGCAAGGTTCACGCGGCGACCGACGACAATGGGCAAGCCGTAAAGAGTGCTTCGTCGATAGACCATCGCGGAACCGGATTTGCTACTCCAATGCGGATCGTAGAATGAGTGTTTTAATAGGTCTGTGGCAGCGTGCTCGATCCACTCAACGTCGACTTCAGCGATTGTCCTCGCAAAACGCTTTGTCGTTTCAACAATCTCAGCGGCCATAATCCATTTGGGTTTGCGTCGGAACAGACCGGAGCCGGGCCAAAGTGACAGCGACATTCCGCCTGCTGCTTTATATTCATGAGTTTCGCCCGAGTGAGCGATGCCGCTAAGCAAACCGGTTAGGAGCGAATGATGAATTGCATCGTAACCCTCAGGCCGTTTGATCGCTTCAGGCTTCGGAGG
This sequence comes from Planctomycetia bacterium, assembly GCA_031398555.1. Taxonomy (GTDB): domain Bacteria; phylum Planctomycetota; class Planctomycetia; order Pirellulales; family Pirellulaceae; genus Aureliella. Next base: position 10,098 of record JANNNN010001186.1, read on the forward strand.
TGGTGTGTTCTGGTTGCGTTGCTTGCCTTGTGTACGAGCGTCCTGGACTAGTTCAGTTTGCTTTTTCAAATCGATGGTGGGCAAGGTTATGTTCCGCTTGCCAACTTTCATTCCGGAACCATGCAAGAGTTCTTTTAGTTGCCGAACGATGTCGGCCCATTCACGAAAGCTGTTGTGCGACAAAAATCGCTGATGAAGGGCTTTTTGCATCCGCGAGCGGCCAAGGTCATTTCCAAGTCGTTCGTAAAAATCCCATAATCGCAAGTAACTTAAGAAGTCGCTGTGCGGATCGAGGAACATCGCGTGAGCTTCGTCAGCCTGCGGAGCTTGACCAGCGGGGCGTTGACGCGGGTCTTGCGATTCGAGCGCTGCGGCGATGATGAGCACTTCGGGCAAGCAGTTGCGTTCGTTGGCTTCAATCAACATGCGACCCACTCGCGGATCGCAAGGTAAAGCACCGAGTTGCCGACCGACCTTTGTTAGTTCACCGCGTGCATCAATAGCATCCAATTCACGAAGTGTTTTCTCAGCGTCGCGTATGGATTCTGGAGATGGCGGATCGAGTAGCGGAAACTCGTCGAGTGGCCCGAGCTTAAGCACTAGACTTTGCAACAGTACCGCAGCGAGATCACTTCGGCGAATTTCGGGTGTCGTGAACTGGCTGCGCGATTCGTAATCTGTTTGACTGAACAAACGAATGCACACGCCTGGCCCTAAGCGTCCGCAACGGCCGCTGCGCTGATTAGCGGAGGCTTGCGAGACCGATTCGATCGGCAGTCGTTGGACTTTGCTGCGCGGCGCATAGCGACTGATGCGAGCCAGTCCGGTGTCGACAACGTAATGAATGCCTGGAACGGTCAAGGACGATTCGGCTACGTTGGTCGCTAGAATAATCCGGCGCTGATTGTGAGGTTGAAAGATCTTATTTTGATCGGCCTGACTTAATCTCGCATAAAGCGGTAACGTTTCGACGCCGCGTTCGTTGCCGTACCGCTTATGATGGCCACCGAGATGCTTGGCAACAACTCGAATATCGCGTTCAGTTGGCAAGAACACCAATACATCACCGGCCCCTTCGTGTAGCAATTCGTCACAGGCGCCTGCGATTGCAGAGAGTTGCATCTGCTCGTCGGGTTCTTCGTCTACTGCGTCGTCTACTGCGTCGGCAACGATTGGGCGATATCGCATCTCGACTGGATAGGTACGGCCGGAAACTTCAACGATCGGTGCCGGGCCTTGATTGTCGGCAAAGTGCTCGGCGAAGCGCTGTGGATCGATGGTTGCGGAGGTGATGATCAGTTTCAGATCAGGTCGTCGGCCCGAAAGCTGTCGCAAGTAGCCCAATAGGAAGTCGATATTCAGTGAACGCTCGTGAGCTTCATCGATAATGATGGCATCGTATTGATCGAAGAAGCGATCGCGCTGCGTTTCAGCGAGCAGCACACCGTCGGTCATGACTTTGATTAGTGTCTGCGGTTGGGTGGCATCGGTGAAACGAATTTTGAATCCAACCATCTCGCCCACTTTAGAACCGAGTTCATCGGCCAAGCGGCTTGAAACAGCGCGGGCTGCTAGTCTTCGTGGTTGCGTGTGACCAATCATCGCTCGACGACCAAGACCCGCTTCGAGGCACAGCTTGGGCAGTTGCGTACTCTTGCCGGAACCGGTCTCGCCGCAGACTACGATGACTTGACGCGATTGGATGAGATCGATAATTTGTTCGCGATGAGCGGTGATCGGCAGCTCAGGATCGTAAGTGAACTGCGGAATACTTGCGGTGCGTTGTTCGCAGAGTGCAGCAGACTTTCTCGCCGCTTCTTCCCACGCTGCTACTCGTTCGTCGTTTGCATTTTGTTGAACGAGTTGTTGCCACTGACGCAGTAGACGATGTCGATCCGCTTGCATCACTTCATCAATGATGGCGGGATTTTGAAAACGTGATTGGACATTCATTGCGGAAACAGTGGTGCTTCGTATTGCTTTACGCTTAGAGGAATTGTGGTTGGCCAGTTCATCGCTTTGGATTGATCTAGTATTTCTAGTAGTGTTAGCTCAAACAGGTAACTTGACGACCGGCAATTCGATTTTTGGTTTGGATGATTCAGCGGCTTGCGGATCGACCCAGTTCTTGGCTTCAAAGTGCTTTCCATAAGTACCGAAGTCGTTGAAGGCGATCCACTTGGCGAAGCGGACGGCCCAACTGCGTTCGGGGATTTCGGCACCGGGAACGTACTGAGAACGACGTGGAATGACAGCCTCAAGTTCGGCGATTGAAGTTTTTCTTTGAGTGGTATCGCGAGCTCCGTGTTTTTCAGCGAGCTGAATCAACAGGTCGGGCCGTTCAAGGACGACACAGCCGCGGGTATTTTCAGCGACGATCGTGCGGAAGTCGCGAAGGAATTCGCTGTTGTTAAACGTGTCTTTGAGTGGACGATCATCGTAGATGCTTTCCTTGGCCAATTGAATAATAGGACAAGGTTCGATGTCGCCTGCTGGGCCGATGTGATGCGTGAAACCAGTTACGGCAGGGCAAAGCGCTCGGCCCTCACCGTCATGATAAGCGTCGATGACAATGATCGGTTTCGTAGCTCGAGTGTCGACCACAAATTGCCGCACTTTGCGAAGTTGGTCTGTGTCGAGCGACAATTCGGGCATGGCTTCTGGACCCATGGGACGGTAGACGTGGAACCACGTATACATAACACCCATTTCGATCAACCGATCGACCCACTTGTCGGTCACCAGTTCATCGATATTCGTTTTGCAAACGCTCGTGCAAACTCCCGTGAGCACTTTGTTATTTAAGCAATTGTGGATGCCCTGCATGGTTTGGCTGAGCACATCGGCGCGGCCGCGGCGCTGGTCGCTGACGATCTCCGTACCTTCGACACTGATTAATGGCGTGACGTTGCCCATTTTTCGCAGTCGTTTGGCGACGTCGTCAGTGATGAAGTGCCCATTGGTGAAGACTTGGAAGTAGACGTCGGGCTGGCCTTCGAGAAAATCGAGC
>JANNNN010001188.1:0-1636 GCA_031398555.1 Planctomycetia bacterium
GTGTTGGCTCCTGGAGTATTGATTTTTGCCGGTTGGCTGGGCGCGATCACTGCACTGCTGGCTGCGTCCGTCGCTCTGTTCCAAGATGACTTGAAACGTGTGTTGGCTTATTCAACCGTCAGCCAGCTTGGCTACATGTTCATGGCGATCAGTTGCGGGGCATCTAACAATCTCATGTCGCTGGCTGTGATGGCGGCACTGTTTCACGTTGCGACGCATGCGTTCTTCAAAGCTTTACTATTCTTGTCAGCCGGTAATGTGATGCATGCGATGGGCGATGTAATTGACATGCGAAAGTTCAGTGGGCTAAAAGGCGTCTTGCCCACGACTCATATTTTGTTCTTGATCGGCGGGGCTGCTCTTGCGGGCATTCCATTGTTGTCGGGCTTCTGGAGTAAAGATGGAATCCTCGGCCTGCTAGTCAGTGCACAGAGTGATGACTCCCCTTATGCGTTTTCATTTCAAGTCTTCTTCGTCGTGGGTTTGATCACCGCAGGTCTGACCGCGATCTACACCAGTCGAGCGTATTGGCATACTTTCCAAGGCAGGCAAGCGTTCCCGAAAGAGGCTGGTGATCATCCGCATGAAGCGACTACACAGATGCTGATGCCATTGGCAGTGCTGGCGGTTGGTAGCGTGCTGTTGGGACTCGCCATTGGACCGACTGGAATGCTTAGCAGTTACTTGCACGAGATTCCTCACTTGCCAGCGGCTGAACACCCGGAGCATCATACTTGGGTCTTGATCGCTAGTGCGGCTGTAGCGCTCGCGGGCGTGGCGATTGGTTGCTTGTCGGCTTCGCAAGCATGGACATTTCGTTCAGCCGGTGAAGCTGGCAAGAGTTTTTCTTCGGCAGGCAAGAGTCGTTTCTACATGGATGAAATGATGGGGGCAGCCTTTGTTCGACCCATTGAGTTCATCTCGGCTCGAATAAGTGAAATGGATCTGCAAGGCATTGATGGCCTGTGGCGAAGTATTGTTGAGTTACCGAAAAAGGCTGGTTGGGCATTTAGTTTCATGCAGCGTGGGCAGTTAGGCGGCTATTCGCTGTTGATGGCGGTTGGCTTGGTCGCGTATCTCTTGCTGCTCTCGTTTGTCGGATAGGATCAGAATCGATGTTGATTTTGGCTTTAATTGGAATTCCGTTAATTGGTGGCAGTGTTTTACTGGCCCTTCGATCTAGCGGTATGGCGGATCGGACTCGTGAGCTGCTGGCTCTAGCAATAGTTGCGATCAGTTTAGTTCTGGGGGTTGTAGTTACTTATCAAGTTTCGCAAACTGCCCCTATCGGTGAAGCGAGCATTGCCCCACACATCGAGTACAGCCCCGACTGGATGCGGTTTAAGTTGGCGGCTGCCCTTGCGACGAATCCCGAAGGTTGGCAATTGAGCCTAGGTTTAGACGGCATCGGCGCAGCGATGGTGCTGCTGACTTTGATTGTTGCCACCGTCGTCTTAATTGTCGCGCAAAGCACAGTCAGCCAGAATCGCGGCGACTACGCCGCGTGGATTTTGATAGCCAGTGGTGGATTGCTATTAGTCTTTTCAGCCATGGATTTACTGTTGTTCTATATCGGTTTTGAAATCACTCTGATTCCACTGTTCGCGATGATCGCGGGTTGGGGAAATGCTGACGG
>JANNNN010000018.1:0-4982 GCA_031398555.1 Planctomycetia bacterium
GACCTACAATCCCGCCTCCAATGACAACTACATCATAAGTGCTCATCAACTGCTTGCTTTCAGCATGGATTTACGTAGATACGGCTCAAAGTGCGCAACCGCCGGCGTTATAAAGTCGGGGATTTTGGCTTCGTCGTCCCACTTTCGCAATCGCAAAGCGTTTTCGGCAAACGGCGATCTCTTGAATGCGGTAACTTCGCTTGGAGACATGGGCCCTCCTTGAAGCTTCAAGCTGACGACCGATGGCTGGCTCAGCTGCTCGAGGTATCCAGGCTCGACAGCGCATAGAAAACGTTTCGCTTCGACGTGCAATCGAACCGGTTCGGTAACATCGGGTGGGAAATGCTTGCAGAGAAAATTTCCTGCGATCGTTTCATGATGATCATCAACACCATCGTCTGGGGCATGGTCAGGCAAGTTATGCAGCAGATGGCCGATATCATGCAACAGGGCCGCTGAAATCAGTGCCGCAGTCGCTTGGGATCGCTCGGCCAGCGTAGCCGCTTGAAGGGCATGCTCGCGTTGGGTGACTGCTTCGCCTCCGTACTGGGAATCGCCACGAGATTCGAGCAGGTCAATAATTGCTTCAACTGTAATTGACAATTCAAACTCCTTTAAGGGCAAACAGCGATCCGAATCGGTCGATACTGGGTGGCATATGCAATCGCATCATTGATATCCGCCAGCGCGAAACGCTTTTCAACGAGTTCACTGAATGGATAATTGCGACCTGAATCACATAGAAAACGAACTGCCGTTACAAGGTCGGGCGGTGCATAGTTATGCACGCCACGAATCGATAGGCACCGGCGCACAACTAACTCAGGATCTAGCGCAACGGGTGGCGACGGCATCACAGTTCCCACCAACACCACTCGCGCGCCCACGTCACAAATCTCAAACGCGGCCGAAACCGCGGCCGATGCTCCAGATAATTCAAGCACTACGTCAAAGCGATCCTTCAATTTTGGTAGGTCGGCGGCATTAACAGTCTTAGTTGCACCGAATCGTCGGGCTGTATCCAGTCGACCAGCCAGTGTATCCACGACAACGATTTCCACCGCATGCATGCAGTCGACCATCGCCGTTGCGGTTAATCCCAACATCCCAGCTCCAAAGATCAAAACTCGCTGGTTGGCTATCGTTCCAGCGCAGCGAATCGCGCATGCAACCGTCGCGGTTGCACAGTTCGCCGGACATAGTACGTCAGCAGAAACGTCATCGCCTACTTTGACAACCGCCGAGCCAGTGCGAAGAACAATGTACTGAGCCAATCCTCCGCTGAGAGCCAAGCGTCCTTCAGCGACTTCGTGCCCGTACTTCGCGAGCGTTCGGCATTTCTGCGGTAATCCAGCGATGCAGCGGTCACATTGTCCGCACGAAGAAGCGGTCGACCACGTGACTCGGTCACCAAGTTGCAGGACTTCACCAGCCACATTGCATAGCGGTGGCGATCCTAAATTTATAACTCTACCAATCGCTTCATGGCCAAGAATTGAAGGAGACTTTTCTTTACGAGTTCCCTTGACGGTGTGCAAGTCACTACCGCACAAGGTGCAAGATTCAATTTTAACCAAGGCTTCACGCGACTTGAGTTCGGGAATCGGAAAATCGCGAAGAGCCATCAGCTTTCCGGGTTGCTCAAATACAGCCGCTAGACTGGCAGCAGGATTGGTTTGTAACAGATTGGTCATCAAACGGACTGTTCTAGACTTGGAGAGCGCTCTTCGGATTTCGCGACGACCGGGGTGCTGGCCAAAGCCCGCTGGAAGTATAACAAGGCTGCGATCAGGCAAAGTATGCACAACGCGGCGGAAATCAAGAGTATCCATTGGAAATAGGGAAGCAATTCGACGTCCTTCTTCATCCAAGTTTTTGCAACGATCACGACAGCATATCCCAGGTAACCAATCGAGTCAGCCACATACATCAAAAATCCAATGTTGCTCGGCATGCGAGCCGCTGCAATTAATCGTTCAAAAACGGAAGTGTGGAAGGCCACGTAAGGAACGTAAAGCCCAATGCCGCACGTCACCATATACACAAACGGCGAGAGAATCCCCTGTCGCTTCGACCAAGCCGAAATCGCAACCAACACAAATGCAATGCACATCATACCAATCGTCACGCGCATGGCGGTCAAGTTGTCCTTGACCAGGATCGTCAGCGCCAGACAAGTCGTGGCGACAACAGCGACCCATGTTTCTGACGTCGCAAACACAGACGGCGTTTTAGAAACTCCCATATCGCGCCAAATTTCGACGGCAAAGTCATCGCGAACAGTTCGAGCGATTGTCAACGCAATGTAGACAATTACTAGCAGCGTTATACCAGGCCAAAACGCATACAAAAACTTTCGTCGATCATCGCGTGTCATCGCTCTGCGTTCCGATCGAAGATAGCGATCTTCAACATCGGGTGGCGGCGTCTTTTGTAACACCCAGACGGAAACAAGAAGTGGAATAAAGAAGATCGCGCCAGCAATCATCGGCATCGAGTACTCTGAGAATTGCTGCGCCTGCATCAACCAACTGCCCACCGACTTCACTACCCCCGACGCAATTATGAAGCTCGCACATAGCACGGCCGACAATGCCTCGGTCTGCTTTCTCCCCTCTAGATAAGAAAGCACCAAGCCAAAGATCATCCCCAATGGCAATCCGTTTAAAAAAATCATCAGCACTTTAAGGGGCAACGGTAGAAAGGCAAAACCAACTAATGCAACTTCGGCGATAGCGATCAAACCAATGATCGCCATCGCGCGATTTTCGCTGCGCATCTCAGATACAACCTTGATGCCAATAAATTTTGAAAGTGTGTAACCTAGTAACTGCGATAGAACGAGGACTGTTTTTAGTCCAAGGCCAAACATCTCTGGCCCCTCGAAAGTCGCAGCCGTAAAAGGCTTTCGAAAGGCATACATGCAGAAATAAGCACAGAACGCCGCGGTGGCCGTAATTAACAAGCGACCACTCGTATTCGATCGACTATTGAAATCGGCGTCGCGTTCATTCGCTACCGGTGGATCGTACTGGTTGGTCATAAGGTCAAACGTCCGACGTGCGGTAATGCTTTGTGATGAAAAATCTCTCCGAATGGATCAGCGTGTAATGTAGCTGTTTCGTGAGAACCGGTTTCCATTATCTAGGCATATTTTTGCCCACATCTTCTCGCCTGGAATGACCAGCAAGCCAGCGGTCTCCACTAGCTGGCGATTTCAGTTCAACAACTTGCCACTAGCTCCAGTTTTTAACTTGACATTTGAAATTTGCAGTTTTTTGATACCCAAAAGTTGTGGGGGAGTTTAAATCCACATGGCTGATATTTTGCAAACCGGCTCAATGCAGATCACGCACGCTGGAAGCTTACGCCGCTTTAACCGTCCGGGAACTGGCGGCAGTATTCGTAGACGGCCATCGTGGTGGCCGTAACGACGTTAAAACTAGCCGGCATTCCGTACACTGGAATCTCGACTACATCGTCGAGTCGATCAAGAATCTCTTGCGGCAGTCCCTCGCGCTCCGAGCCAATGATGAGCGCCGTCTTACGAACGAATTGATAGTCGTAAAGTAACTGTGAGTTTGTGGTTTGTTCAAGCCCCACACACCGATAGCCTTCACCTCTTAAGCGATCGAGGACTGGCGGCAAACTGCGCGGCGAAGTGATAGTGACGGTGTCTGCCGCGTCGCGGGCAATTTCACGGTCAACTTTGCCCGAGCCGCAATGAACGATCTGCGTAATGCCACTACAACCGGCCAGTCGCACCATTCGGCTCAGATTCACATTGCTCCGCAGGGGACATGACACCAACAACAACCCACGCGGCGCTGCAAGCAACTGCGGCGGCTTGTGACGAATGTGTTCAAATCGAGCCATAAAATCAATTCAAAATCTGGCGGCAAAATAGTCTAACGAACGAAAATGTTTGCGAGCTCAACTGGGCCAGTTGGTGCAATCGTAATCGTACCTTTACCCAACGTACCGTTACCCAGCGACCGCGACAATTTATGCGACTTGCCATTGAGAATCATCTGTACCTGGCCGTCTGCGGCGATAGCCTCAATTCGGTTCCATGATCCAACCTGCTCCATGGATGTCGAAAAAACTGAATCGCCCTCGGCCAAAATCGCAATCGGTTCTTCATCGCCGGGCAGAAGTAATTTAAGTTGCTCTGACTTTTCAGTGAATCGGAAATCCATCACGAAGCCAGTCAACTGAATCGCGTCCGTCGTTTCGATTCTTGATTGCTCGCTGGGCACACTGCCATCGAATGAAAGCACCCAATCCTTAACTTTCCAAGCTCCTTTGCTTGAATCGGAAATCTTCCAGCCACTGAGATCGAGGCCAGTGTAAATGGATCGATAGCCTCGATTGCTTATGGCAATGTCTTTAGAATCGATTTTTGTCTCAGGAAGTTCCTTAATGCGAACGTTGCGATAGTGAACAACGCCCCCTTCCGACTCGAGGCAGATATAACCCTTGCGTGGACTTGCTTCTTTTCCTTGTGTGACAACCTTGCCATTGACCGCCAAAGAAATCGTTCCATCGTTGCAAACAATTCGATAGTGATTCCATTCTGGACTCGGCTTGGAACGTTCCTCAGTTGGAAACGCTCGACTCCCGCCACCGCGTCCGTTGACGGGCTTCATCTTCGCACCGTGAATTGGAAAGATGTCGCCATGCGTCGTGTGGCTTTCCGTGTTGCCATACGCGTTTTCAAGAACTTGCACTTCGATACCGCGATGAAATGGCACTCCCCGCGATGTGATATCATCGGCCCAAACAAACACGCCCGCATTGCCGCCGGGAACCATGTGCCGCCATTCGAGCTCTAGTTCGAAGTTGTAATACATTTTCTCTGTCCGCAACTCGCCGACCGGCTTGCCGGTGCAAACCAACATCCCATCCTTCATAGTCCAAGTTTCCGGTGGTGTATTTACCAACACCCAACCTGATAGATCTTTGCCGTTAAAGAGCGGCGT
>JANNNN010000005.1:0-7043 GCA_031398555.1 Planctomycetia bacterium
TCTCAGCCGGAAGGCGATAGCCTCCGGTTGGAGACGTAACCGGAGGCTAACGCCTTCCGGCTGAGAAGACTAAACTAACGTAACGACCATTATCGTAAGCGGGACGCTCTCTTAAGCATGCGGGTTAGTGAATGCGTCAGCGAGCGACAGGCGACAACTGCTGCACTAAAACGTATTCACTAGTGGACGGTCGGTTCGCTCGAGCGAAATGTTGATCTGTTGATAGTGATAGTGAATCGCACACTTCAACAAGTAAATAAACAACGCCGCCGGCTCACGGCGTACCTTCCAAATCGATTTCAGTCGCTTGCGGTACTCGGCCTTTAGAACTGGGTCTTTGACTTGCTTCATCAGTCGCAAATAGAGCACCGCACACCGCGCAGAGACCTTGGCTTGCTCGACAGCCCATTTCACCGGATGCGATTTCCAGTAAGCGCGCTGAGCCTTGTTGAAACAGAACGCTTTGTCGTGATACAAACTATCGGTGCGATCAAAGAACGATTTTACATCGTTCAATTCACTCATCACGGCTCGATAGCCATCGCGCAGTTCCTCGCGTGTCATCTGTTTGGGGATCACATTCGTTCCAAACTCGGGCTGGTCATCGAAATCCAATCGCTGCTCATTTGCCAGCCGATCGTAGAGCGGCGTTTTCGGAATCGCGGACAGCATCCCACACATCGCGTGAATGACTCGCGACTGCCGCACGAATTTTAGTTGAGCTTCAAAAATGGCGGTGTCGTCATTGTCAAAACCGACAATCATGCCCGTCCAAACTTCCATGCCCGCTTTTTGGATGCGATGGACTTTCTCGACGACCGTGCCACCACTGCGAAGATTCTGAAACTTCTTGGTCTCGCGTAGCGACTGTTCATTTGGAGTCTCAACACCGATAAAGACCGCTTGAATGTTGGCCTCAACGAACAGATCCATCAACTCATCATCATCGGCCAAATCGATCGACGCTTCTGAGAAGAAGGTAAACGGATAGCCATGTTTCTTTTGCCAAGCCACCACTTCACGCAGCACCGGTTTGATGGCTTGCTTGTTGCCGATCAGGTTATCATCGACAATAAACGCGATCTCCATTCCGGCTCGTTTCATACCGTCCAGCTCGATCAGCACTTGCTGAGCAGTCTTCAACCTAGGCCGCCGTCCAAAGGTCACGATGATGTCGCAGAATTCGCACTGGAAAGGGCATCCTCGGGAGATCTGCAAACTGCCAAACACATACTGCTTGGCATCCAGCAGATCGTAGCGCGGACACGGCACTTTGGTCATGTCCGTCTTCTGAGTCTGTTCATAGCGAGGCTGATGTTCGCCCTTGGCCCACTCAGTCAAAAACTTCGGCCAAGTATCTTCCGCTTCGCCAATAAAGATGACATCTGCCAGATGGCCGAAATAATCTTCGCGGACCGTTACCCACGGACCTCCTATGATCGTAAACACATTTCGAGATTTCAGCTTTTCCAGAATCTCGCGCATTCGCGTCCGCTGGACGCTCATCCCGGTCAGCCCCACGATGTCGGCGCGGGCGATTCGATCGAAATCCAGCTCCGCCACATTCTCGTCCATCAGCGTAATCGTATGCTCGGCTGGAGTTAGCGCAGCCAGCAGCGGCAAACAAGCGGTCGGCAAGTTCGATTTTTTGCCCATGAGTGGCATCGCATACTCAAAGCCCCAGTAAGACGCTTCGAATCGTGGGTTGATTAAGACAATATCGGCCAAGCTGGTTTTCCTATCGATCCATGAGTTCACCAATGAAACGCGTTAAGTGCGCTTATTCAGTGCCGTTCAATGCCGTTCAGTGAAGCCCAAGGTCTATCCTCCATCCGTGGGACCACGAATAAATGCGCTCAGTAGACTTCTACGGCTAACTGTTCACCATCATAGCCGTTTTCGAACCTTTTCGCATCTTTTGCGAGTCGAAGACATTACCGATTAGACAAATCGATCTAGATGCCTCGCGATTGGTCGTAAAGCCCCGTTTCGATACTGCGGCTCGAATGCCAATTAATGCAGCTCGAACTTCTCGCACCTGTTCGTCTGAAATCAACCTATCGAACAGTGAAACACAACTGCTCGGGCTGTGCTGAAATGCGACTTCAAGACATGCTTCCGCGCAAACAGATCCTTGGATTTCAAGACTTATTTCATTGGCCGGAAGCTCGTACGCGGTTTTGATACGATCGACTTTTGTGAAATGCTGGTCGAAATTGTTAACGTAAAGCAGGTGTGATTTCAAGCGGCGAACGTTTGAAGCTTGGCCGCAGGGTAAACGTATGCCGCTCATTGCGCTCTGAGATGGCTTTATCGCCATTTCACGTAAAGCACTAGATAAAGAGTTGGAGGTCCCTAACGATGGCTATCATCGACCTCATGCGTTCGACGTTGGGGAATCGGTGGTCGAAATTCCGCTGATGCTTTTAGTCCCTGTTACGGTAACCAAGGAATGAGCTGTGGAAAAAGTAGCCGCCGCTTGACAGGCAAGTGGTGACTTGCATATCATTGGACCATGGCTGACATATTCGAAGCACTCGCTGCGCCGGCCCGGCGTGCAATTCTTGATGTCCTGCGAGAGCGTGATGGTCAAACTTTGTTTGAAATCTGCGCTCGATTGACCATGACGCAGGATCTCACGCTTTCACGACAGGCTATCTCGCAACACCTCGACGTGCTCGAGTCAGCTGGCTTGCTCTCCACGAAACGAGAAGGCCGCTACAAGTACCACTTCCTCAATACTCAGCCGCTCGAATCGATCATTAAGCGTTGGCTGACAGGCCCAACTAAAAGGAAAGACAAATGAAGATTGTTGTAACGAGCGTCATGGTGGATGACCAACAGAAAGCGCTCTTGTTTTATACCGAGACTCTCGGTTTCGTTAAGAAGAATGACATTCCCATGGGCCACCATCGATGGTCGACGGTCGTTTCCAAATCTAATCCTGACGGCGTGGAGCTATTGCTAGAGCCCGACGAACATCCGGCCGCCAAGCCATTTAAGCAGGCATTGGTTGAAGATGGAATTCCGGCAACGTCCTTTGGCGTCGATGACGTACAAGCTGAGTACGACCGTTTGCGAAGTCTTGGTGTGCACTTCACTCAGCCACCAGTTGCAATGGGGCCGGTGACGACCGCGGTACTTGATGACACTTGCGGAAATCTAATTCAAATCGCGCAACTGAACTCATTTAATTAAGTCGAGGCATTGATGGTAAAAACGGCGCTACGCACCATGGTGGCATTTATGGCCGGATTAGTTGTCTCCTTCGCACTGATCTTTGGCGTGGAAATCTTGAGCAACGTTGTGCATCCTTTTCCCGATGGTTTCAAAGGAACCACTGAAGAAATCTGCAGTCATGTTGCCAGATATCCGAATTGGGTACTTGCCGGGGTGGTGGCAGCCTGGGGGTTCACTGCTGCCGCAGGAACTTGGCTCGCACGACGTCTCGGAAACGTCTATTCAGCAACTGCACTCAGTTTATTGTTGATTTCGGGTGTGGCAGCGAACGTCTCGATGCTGCCTTATCCAATTTGGTTCAAAATTGTGATTTTGATCGCCGTTCCAGTTGCATGTTTTATAGCAGTCGCTTTCGAAGGACTAGTTGATAATGAAAAGCGACAACCGCTCACATCGAATCCAAAATAAAGTGGGTGACCGAAGTCAAGAATTCCAGGATGCTGTCTTATGCATCGATGACGAGATCGGATTGCGGGTGCGCTTGGCATGATCTGTCGCCGGTTGAAATACAGTTCGGGCGGCGTAATTCCGTCTGCCAGTTTCTTTTCCGTGATCATTCGGGGGCTCGATGTATTGACGCGAGAGGCCGCAGAATCTTACTGAGGTTCGAAAAAAATGGAGCGGAGTTTAGTTAGCCGAGTTGTAGCCTAGGCTTCTAGCCTGGTAACGAGGGCGAATAGCGGAAAGCAACGCAGTCCCCAGGCTGAAAGCCTAGGCTAAGGTAAAACACCCCCGCCTGCGCTCAATGATGACTAACGACTATAATTGCTACATCATTGGCACTAGGAATCGAAATGACGCAAATAGTTCTGGCTACACTTAACGCTCGATATACTCACAGCTCATTTGGGTTGCGTTATCTGCTTGCCAATATGGGCTCGCTACAGTCGCAAACAACCATACTTGAGTTCGTGATCAATGATATCACTGTCGACATGTTGGCGGCAATTCTAGACCAAAATCCAAAGATCGTAGGCTTGGGGGTATATATCTGGAACGTCGAGCCGATGACGCGGCTGGTCGCGGACCTTAAACGCGTACGACCGGAGATTGTAATCGTTCTGGGCGGGCCCGAAGTAAGCTACGAGGCAGCAGGCCAGCCGATTGTTGAATTGTCGGATTATGTAATCTCTGGTGAAGCCGATTGTTCTTTCCGAGAGCTCTGTACGAAGCTGCTCAGTGGCGAAGCTTGTGAAACGAAAATGATTCAAGCGGCAGTGCCGACCTTTGATCAACTGTTGTTGCCGTATGACTTTTACGACGATGCCGACGTAGCGAACCGCGTGCTTTACGTCGAAGTCTCCCGAGGTTGCCCGTTCACTTGCGAGTTCTGCCTATCGTCGCTTGAGATTCCAGTCCGTTTAGCAAACGTCGAACAGTTCCTCGCGGCTATGCAAAAACTACTGGACCGAGGTGCGAAGCAGTTTAAGTTTGTTGATCGGACGTTCAATTTGAATCTAAGAGTCAGCCGACAAATTTTGCAGTTCTTTCTTGATCGCTTAGCGCCCGGATTGTTTTTGCATTTTGAAATGATTCCTGACCGACTACCGGCAGATTTGCGTTCACTGATTGCGAAATTTCCATCAGGTGCATTGCAGTTCGAAATTGGCGTGCAAACTTTTAACGATGATGTCGGAAAACTGATTAGCCGCAAGCAGGATAATGAAAAGCTGGCTGACAACTTTCTTTATTTGCGAGATCAAACGGGTGTACATATTCATGCTGACTTGATTGTTGGCTTACCAGGCGAATCGCTCGATAGTTTCGCCGCTGGCTTTGATCGCCTGTACGAGTTGCGACCCCAAGAGATTCAAGTTGGCATTTTGAAGCGACTTCGTGGAACGCCGATCACTCGGCATGATGACACTTGGGAAATGCGTTACAGCCCCCATCCACCGTACGAGATACTCAGCAATCGCTTATTGAGTTTTGATGAACTCCACCGCTTGCGTCGATTCGCTCGCTATTGGGACTTAGTTGGCAATAGCGGAAACTTTGTCGAATCGCTGAAATTGATTATCGCTGTTGGGCGTTCACCGTTTGCGCAGTTCAGTGACCTGTGCGATTGGTTGCACACTCGCCATGCGTCGCGATACGGGATTTCGCTGGCTGATTTGTTTGCCTCGATTTTTGGTTACTTGGTTGAACGCTTTCCTGTGGGCTCAGACCAAATGATTGCCGAGGCGATGTGGGAAGACTACATTCGCGGAGGCCGCCGCGACCGCCCCGCATTTTTGAAGCGCTTCGACTTGAAGTCGCCCCAGCAAAAACAAGTCAACTCGCTCCCCCAGCGACAAGCTAGGCATGTGACACAGAGTTAGGCCCGGCTATGAATCTGAATGGAATGCGATTTCAGAATCCGTGCGTGAAGGACAACTGCAAATCGCCCCGGGGGCCGTTGGCTTGGGTGGGAGTCGTTGTGCACTTGTTTCGTGATCCGAAGCCTTCAGATTTGTCAGAGCCTCAAGAAGAGGGCTTCTTCCCGCCTGATGCCGGCTTGCGACGGCCATCGCGGTTTCCATTGGGCATTCCAGCCAGCATCGATGAAGTAACCGTCTCATCCGAAGTGATAGAAGCAATTGGGGCGACAGATTGATTTACTTCTCGACAGTTTTGGAAGATAGACAAGACGCCTCTAGATCCAGTGTGGACTGCGCCGATTGCTGCGGCAAATTGACGAGGGTGGTTCCGGCTAAGACTGTCAGACCACCGATCCAAGTTGCCAAAGTTATGGACTCGTTCAACAACAAAAATCCCCACAAAATCCCAAAGACGGGAATCAGGTAGGCGACTGTCATCGCTTTGGACGTTCCGACATTTCGAAGCAGTCGAAAGTACAGTAGATAAGCGATCGCGGTGCATCCCAAGCCGAGGGCTGCAACACACAGCCAACTTTTACTGCTGGGCGCAGTGGCAGGCCAAGTGAATACCGCCAACGGCAGTAGCATCAAACTGGCCGCAATCAAACTGCCCGTCGAAACGACAAGCGGCGGGGCGTTTTTCAAGGCGCGTTTGCTGTAGTGAGCCGCAAGACCGTACAAAGTGGCTGCGGCCAGCCCCGCGAGCAGCGGCGTGACATTAGCAATACCAGACAGCTTTCCCCAAACCAAAATGACGACGCCGCCGAAGCCTACAACGAGCCCAGCGACCTTTTGCCGCGACAGCACTTCGCGAAACCAAGCATATCCGATCAGACCGCCGAACAATGGAGCCGTCGCATTGAGGACCGCAGCGTCACCAGCCGTCATCGACAACGTCGCATAAGCAAACAGCGTGAACGGGATCGCAGAATTGAGCGCACCGAGAATGGCTAGTTGTTTCCAATAACGAAAAATCAGCGGCAACTCATGACGCACTAGAAGCGGTGCCACCAAGAATACGGCACCCATCGAAACTCGCATAGCAATCAAGGCTATGGGACCAAACTCTGGCGAAGCAACGCGCATGAACAAAAACGAAGCCCCCCACAACGCTCCCAATAACAACCATTCGACGATATCGCGAGCACCCATTCTGAACTTTCAAACGGTCAATCCGTATAATGAAACACTAACGGGCCTATTGATTTTATAGTAACCCGAAGCGTTTGCGAGGGACCCGACGCCCCTCGCTGACGCTTCGGGTTCCTACCGGAACCGAATTTCTCCCTGCAATTAAAAAAAGCAACAAACCCTAACGCGTTTCTGATTTAAACTTTTAAGGCATCCACATGAAAGTTGAAAAGCAATTTCTTCAACTATTATTTATGTTCGTTTGCGGACACTCGTCGCTGGCAGCCGTCGAGCAGGCGCAAACGGCCGACT
>JANNNN010000011.1:0-8601 GCA_031398555.1 Planctomycetia bacterium
CCCGGTTGCGATGCACCGCTAAAGTTGCGATCGAATTCAAAGACAACTGTTCGCCCAGCATTGGTAATCCTGAAGGTAGAGTTGTCATTGATATCGGCTGCACCACGTGACGGAACTGTCAATAAAAGTGGACCGAAGACTTGCAGTCGAGTATGGCTCTGAACCCCTGGTTGTCCGAACAAACCAAGCGATGAACCGGAGACGTTGATCGCATCCGACGCTTGGCCGCCGATCGAAATGTTTCCGTCGCTGATGTGAATCGGAGTCAGTCCCAATCCGGCCCCAGCGATAGCTGAAGCAATTTTTGCTCCAATTATATCTTGCGTGTCGATCACGCTGACTAGGATAGCAATGTTTCCAGGTGTGACGGTTAGGTCACGGGTGAATTCAAAGGTTCGGCTCACACCGCCTGCTTGAATCGAGAAAGTTTGTCCATCGGTCAATGTCCTCGACAAACCACTCAGCGACAGCCTTGAAGTCCCTACCGAAGCGCTACCGCTCGGACTGAGTCCTAGGTAGACCAAATCGGTCCCTATGACTTGAGGATTGATATTCAAAATGCTGTTTGCAAGTCCCGCTTGCGTCAGGGCAGTCAAATCCGCCACCGTTGCCGCACCGCGGAAGTCGAGCGGTGTGTTGCCCGCTGCAACAACTAAGTCCGTATCGTACTCGAAAGTTACTGTTCGCCGACCGTCGCTGACAGTAAAGGTTTGTCCTTCAACAATTCCACCAGGGCGTGGGCCGAGTGCAGGAATCTTGAATGCCAATGTGGTCGGCGGTTGAGTGATGGTCGTGAAAGTTGTATCCAGTTGAACACCAGCCTCGGCACCCAGGAAAACTCTTCCGCCTGGTTGCAAACTTGGCGTTACTGGCAAACCAGATGCTTGAATAGCAGCGATAACGGCCGCCGCCATTTCCGCTTGGCTGGCACCCTGTGTGAACAGAATTGGACGGTTACCAGCCAAGAAGTTACCGTTTCGATCAAACTCAAACGTTACTACCTGTACACCCGAGGTGATCGTGAAACGATCGCCATCCGCGATGCCACCGGTCGCACCACCAGCCAAAGGAATCAACAAGCTTAAACTCTGTGGTACTTGCAGCCGATAGCCACTATCGAATTCGTAGTAGACAACTCCACCGTCCACATCAGTGATCGTGAAGACGTCTCCGTCAGCAACTTGGTCGCCGGCGGGAGCGGTCAGAACAAATCGATTCTTGTTGTTGACAGCAACTTCGTAAACTCGTCCATCTTTCCAAACGCCGGCTAGCGGTGTCAGGATAACTTCATTGGTTGTTGAATCGTAGCTAAAGCGGTAGTCAATGCCTTCTTGCAGGACCCGACCATTTTCAAACAGAGTGATAGCAGCACCTGTCAAACGCACGCCCGGAATTTCCGGACCTACCACGGTCGAGTCATCGATACCAATGCCTGGGAATGGATCTGCGGTCTCAAAACCATCGACCAATTGAATACGGAATTCAGGATACACACCACCAGACAATTGGATCACCGAAGACGATTTGTCGGTATCAACACCGCCCGAATCGTTATCAAGTGGCTTGGATGCCTGAGCCGATGGGCCGACAAAGTCCGCGCGGTCCAATGCGCCACGGTCCTTGAAAACGTCCGCGCCCAGACCACTTGGCGGAGCCACGGTAGGATCATCAACACGCAGTTGACCCGTCGCGTCGCGAGATGGAGCCTTAACGGGTGACAGCGCAATTCCCATTGCTTGCTTGATCGTCTTAAACGCTTCGCGCTCTTCGAGCGAATCGAGGCTGCTATCGATGATCGGCGATTTGAACGCCGGTAGGAATTGGCTCGCTTGAGCGTCAACGAATATCTGAACACCAGCCGGAACGATAGTATTAAAGTCCAACCCAGTGTTTGGCAGGTTTGTTGGCGAAGCTTCAATACCAAAGCCCAAGCGATTGAGTGCGGCCGCTGGCTCAGAGTATTGGTAAATCGATCCACCAATGATCACTTCACCCTGCTTCGGATGAACGTTAATGCCGGTATTGAATGGAACCGGTTGACGATTGCCAAACGCTGGAATTGTGCTTTCCACGCGACTTTCATCGCGAACAATCGGCGTCTGAACATTAACGAAAACATTATTCATTAACGTTGGATTTGCGCCTTCAGAAACCACGATGCCGGATTCAGGTATTATCTGATCGAGATTGTTGTTAGCGTTAAAGTCTGGGTCAACAAGGATGTTGCCATTGCTAATGATGTACGCCGCATTGCTTACTACAACAAAGCGTTCGGTTGTTCCATCACCTCTGGAAGTATTAGAGAGGGCACCGGAAATTTGGCGATCATGTCCAATACCGTCGGACGAATGAGTTGGTAGCACACCGTCGTTTCGACGCGGAAACAATGTCAAGCCATTCTCTACGCCCGAGATACCACCCAGCGGACGAGCGGTTACAGGTGCCAGCGGGCTGGCGGTACCGAAACTACCGTTTGGTATCTGCTGAGCATTGGTTAGCACAGGGCCACCGTTATTCAATCCATTGATTGCGCCGGCAATCGCTCGAGCAACGTCTGGGGCCCGATAGTCCACGCTAATCCGAATTGGAATGTTGCCAGCGGCAACCGCGCCGTTGTTATCGAATTCGAAGGTTCGCGTATTGTTGGTTGTATTTGCAAAATCCGGGATCTGCACAATCGTGAATGTTTCACCGTCGGCGTATGCAGCCTGATCTTGAACGGTGATCGTAAAATCCTGCGCATGCAACACACTCAAATTGATCGTGTATTGCCCAATTGAAGTACCGTTTACGCGATTCCCAAGCGACAACGGATCGAATTTCTCATTGGCCCGAGAGCTAACGGCTGCGTAGTACACGCCCGATTTAATGGCCGTAAAGTCAACGTACGGATCCCGCCCAACCACTTCCCCAGGTGCGGCGTTGTTGTCGCTAAGCGTCGTAAAGGTCTGAGTCACGCTGTCAAAGAACGCTTGTGGCCGACCACTGGAGTCGAAGATCTGCAATACGGAGTCGAGCCCAAGAATTGGCCCGCCGACAGTATCCACGTTGACCTTCACGCGCTCGCCAGCATCCAACTTGAACTTGTACAAGTCAACGTCTTGCGAAGCGGGCGCCTGAAATTGCGAACTGTCACCAATCGCGGCCGTCATCGTGAACGAAGTCGGATTATGGGCCGTTCCCTGCCAAGTTTCCACTGCCGTCGTAATCGTATCATTCGGTTCGCTGACAGTGGTGTCTGGCGAGAAGCTAGCGCGACCATCATTACCATAGATTGTATTGTTCACCACCCGAACAAATGGCTGAGGGGTATCTGAAACGTCAACACGGGAGATCGCGAACGGATTGCCTCCCCCGTTCTGGTTTACAAAGTTGACGTTACTAATACCTTCTATGTACAAGGCTGGTGAAAGGTAGAAATTGATGTAACCCGGTCTGCCCGAGTTGGCGTCATTCAAGCGGCCAAGCACCGATGGTGCCACCGTTGCACGGACAGTATCTGTGCTGCCATTAGTCACTAAAATGCTACCGAAAATCGAATCGCGCATCGACTGCAGCAATTCAAGTGCACTGTAACCAGGTGACGTGTTCGGAACTCGCAAATACTGTGCACCACCGTCTTCGCGGTAATAAATTGGAACGCTACTCTGTGCCCAGTTGTTACCTTGGACAGTACCACTTCCAAAAGTTGGAGCGCCCGTTCCAGCACCAGCGATATCCTCGAATTCAAATTGAACTCGAGTTCGACCGGCATCGATAACCAACAAGTCGCTATCGTCAACAAACGATCCAAAGTGGTCGAGCGGATTGGTATTCGACGTGATGGCCGCATCCGTCGAGATCAACGGTGGTGTGTCGGTAGACGGTCCTGGCAGGAAGCGGGGCGTGATCATGTAAATCGGGTTTTCACCCAAAATGTGAACGCCGCCGAGCCCGCCACTTTCCATGATGTTATTGCTAATCACAATACCGGTGCTGATACCGCCCAATTGCGCGTCATTAATTTCGCGCAAATTACGAACAGCACCCGATGCGTTTCCTCCGAGAGCTGGAATGCTCGACATGGCACCCGCCATGATTGGTGCAATGTTGCCAATCAAGTCTCGAGGATCTTGCAAGCGTGTGCCTGGCTGCGTCAGAACCGCATAATCGCGAGAGTAGCGAATGAAGTTATTTTGAATGAGCACTTGGCCTTGATCGCGATTGGTATTCTGATCGCTGTTGCCACCGAAGAAAATCGCTTGCATGCCACCGAATTTTCGTGGCGTGACCGTCGTACCGACCGATGAAGTCCGAATGAAAATCGCGCTGTCAGTCAATTGATCACCGACATCCGCAACCACGATTTTAATTGTGTGTGGTCCAGCCGCCAATCCAAGTGCACTCAGTTGCAATGGGGCCGTGAAGCCGTCCAAGCTCGTTTGCGTTAGATACTTGCCACCATCGCTTGGATCGTTGTTGTAATAGAGTTGTGAATTAACCGTCGAGTTAATGGTCGAACTGCGAATCGAGCTAGCTGTGCCTGGAACAAGTGCGACATTGACTCCGTCGATGAGGACGGCAACGACGTCTTGACCGTTGATCTCGTTATACTCTTCGGACGCAAATCGCAGCTCTAAGAACAGGTCGCCGCCGATCGTTCCATCTCCGAACTGAAACTCAGCCTGCAACGAAGTGGCTTCAGTCGTTGTAACTCCGAGCGCAACATTGGTTGCCACGTCACCCGCGGCGCCTGGCAAGGCGGTTCCCGTATTGTCCGACAGATTATTTGGTAGTGCATCTGCCAGTCTACCCGTGGAGAGCATCACCCCTGTTTGTCCACCGAAGTTTACAATGCCAGCGGATAGGACATTGCCACCGAAAACTGCCGGTTGAGTTGCAGTGATCCCAGTTCCAAAAATCTCATTTCGCAGCGTGTTCGCACTCGGATTTGCATTGATGATGGACATCGCTGGACGATTGAATTCTTTAAAATCGCCCGATACTTGACCGTACAAATTGATGCGGTTGTCGCGGGCCGTCGTACCGCTAACTACACCACCTGAACTAGAGGCACGAACCTTGATGCGAGCTTGCACGCCAGGATCATTGATCGCATCGCGAATTCGTTGCGCGATCACAAAGTCAGCATCGGTGGCCGAAAAGGCGACGGCAACATTGCCCGGCGTGACCGAACCAACGCTATTGAACTCAAACGTTAGTTGACTTCCGGAATCGCCCAGGGTGAACTTGTCGCCATCAACTAGCTCGCGACCTTCTGGCGCGACGAGAGTCACTTGAGCGGACTGGCGATCGTTTGTGTCCGTGGCAGAGTTGAGCGTCAAGCCACTTGGCGCAGCGGTGAAGAAGCTCTCGCCTTGACGAATTTCTAGCTGATACTGTCCCGTCAAGGTCGTATTGGATGAAACTATATTGGCCGCAAAGTTGGCACCAGTTGGCGCGTTTAGCACCATTTCGCCACGCTCAGCAAAGCCGATGATAATGTCGTCAATGGAAACACCAGAGGTTGAACTAGTGTTAGCGCCGTTCGTGTTGTACCGGAAGACTAAACGCAAATCGGTTTGTCCAGCAAACTGTGCAAGGTTGAGCCGAGCTTGGCGCCATCCGGAACCGTTGTTCAATCCAGTGGTGTTGGAAGTTACCGCGACATCGCCAGTCGCAGTTCGAACGAAAACTGTAAAATTATCGCCAGCCTCCGCGTTCAGGTTATAGCTGAAGTAAAGGCGAGCTTGGTCTTCGGCAGAATAGCCTCCCAGGCTAAACGCATTCGAAACCAAATCACCTAGTGCGCCGCCGGCCTGCGTCATGCCGTTACCAGTGAAACTGAAGACGCTAGATGCCTTATGACCAGCGCTACCATCAACCGCTCTGCGCCAGAGGTTAGTACCGGCTCCGGCGAAATTGCGATCAAACAAGCGAGGTACAGTCGGCAGTTCAGCAACTGCGTTAGAAACTGTCGTCTCAAATCCTTCGTCCGCTACACGAATCACCGAGTTGAGCGGTTCGCGACGAGTCAACGGGTCGCTCAACGCTGAAGGGATCCGACTCGCCGGTGACACAGCAACCGAATAAGTTCCACTTGGTAGAGCCGCAGTACCGATGTAAGCGTCCTTAGTACCTACTGATCCACGACTCATATCATCCAGATCAGTCAACGACAGCGGTCGACGCTGATCGTCAGAAATATTGCTGTCTTCACCATACAGGACCAACTGATATGTCTCGTTACCAACTCCCCCTGTGACCTGGAATACGGATAAGGATGTGTCGGCACGATTGAGGCCGTCAGCATAGTCAATATCAAAGTTAACAGGTGCGGTCAGCGTTGTTGCTCCACCTGCTACACCGGCTTTACCATCAATCGAAACATTAAGCTGATAGCTGTCTCCATTCAGTGGCGCGCTACCAGTGATACCCCCGCCAACAGCGTCCGAGTTAAAACGTCCAACGCCGATAACGTACGTCCCGGCCGCTGGGAATGTAAAGGTAATGAAGGAATCTAGTCCTGAAAGACTTCCTGCATCAAGACCGTTGTCGTCATTCAGTGCAAGCAGATTTCCGCCAGAGTCGAACAAAAACAACTCAGTGTCAAAGTTCGTTGCGTCCGTATCGAACGTGCCTGTTGCACCTGCATTCGGGACAGTAACCGAGTAGTAATCGAACGTGCCGTTGCCGCTACCGGAAATTACAACATAAGGACGAGTTGTACTATTCTGAACATTCGTGTTATTGACTAACTGGAATGTTTCTGTGTCCAGGCTCTGAGCCGACGCAATTGAATCATTGGGCTCAACTTCCGCAACCGTAGCTCCCGAAATCGAGCTATTCAACAAGCCGCCGTAACCGACTTGAAAGCGATAGAAATCCAGATCGCCTGCGGTTGAGATCTGCCCACCAACGCTAATCGTACCTCGATCCGTGTTGAGCAAATTACCCAAGAACTGATCTCGGCTGATCAGAGTGCCACCGGTGTTCACGTTGGCGCCTGTGACGTCGTTGTTGCTAGCGGTTCCACCCGCTGACGATTCGTCTTCTTGGAATTCGCCCAACAGCGGTGAGTGCTTTGGCAATCCCTTTATTTCAATTCCGTTGGTCGCATAGCGAATGTCGGCATACTGAACGCTGGAACCTGGATTTTCTTGAGTTTCACGGGCACGAACTTGGACTTCGTAACTTCCGCTTGTCAGGCCAGCATTGAAATTATTAATGTTTGTACTGGAACTGCGAATGCGGAAATGATAAGTGCTGCGTGAACCAGCGTTGCCTGGCAGCACGACTCGCAATCCGGCATCACGGGAGTTAGTGGTGCCGTCCTCCTTCAAAAGGCCACTCGCGTTCCTGCGCAAATTACCATTCACTTGACTCGGCAACGGGTTTACCAAAGTCGGAATGATAGCTGTAGTGCGAGTAATCAAACTTGGGTCGAGAGTTTCAGCCGTACTGTTGTCACTTCTTGCAAGCAGCTGGCCATTCGAATTTAGCACTTCGATAACGGAATCTAGCGTATAGGTAGTCTTATCGATATCAAACCAAACCTCTGTACCCGCTTCAGCCGTGAAGCTATACACATCGACATCACCGGGCTGCGATAGAACACCCTGGACGACAAAGCCTAAACGGAAATTCTCGTCGCTCGCTGTCGGTCGACTTGCTAGATCGCCGAGCAATTGAGCTGTGTTGGTAGTGCTGTTGAATCCAGGAGCAATCGCGGTCGGCGATTCGATTTCCATCACTGTCGCCACGTTACGATCATTGGAATTCTCATCCAAGATGATGCTTCGCCAATCCGAAGGCCGAGGAATAGTAGCTACCCCGTCATTATTTGTATCCGTTTGAGGCGTTCCATCCGGTTGAAGACCAGCACCTACGCTGTCATCACGGAAGCTAGTCATAATCACTGGGAATCCAGGCTGGCCGATAATTTCAACCGTGCCACCAATGCGATCATTCGCATTCGTCGTTGTTCCCGTCGCAGTGATGCCTGTACCGCTGAGATAATTGAAGTTCGTGCCATAACCAATTAGTTTTACAACCAGCGATTCAGTCGGCGAACTCTGCAGACGCAGGCCACCCTCATGAACAAAGTTGCTGACCGTAATTGAATTGAACAGTACGTGAACAATATCGGTGTCGTCCCAGACGCTCGCCGTCATCAACTGGTCGCCGCGAACTTCCAAGCCGTTCATTTCGTTGTTGAACATGCGATTTTCGCGGATCAATGGCCCGCGATTGCTGTCAAATTCCTCAAGCCGCTCGGCTAAGCCATTCGAACGACCGTAGTCGACGCGTAGGTCCGACGTCAGACTGTTCGCATCGATATCGATGGCGCTACCTTGGTTATTTCGGAAGGTATTGCCAACCAAAATTGGCTGAGTCCCACGAACAAATATCGTTGCGGAGCGGTTGTCCAAACGACCCAAGCGATTTAGCGGGCCTTGACCACCGATACCATCTTCATTGAATTCAAAAGTGGAGTTCGTGATGCGACCATCCGCTTGTTGCAATTCGATTGGATTGAAAGCCTTGAAAGTACCCTCCAATTTCGTCACACCACCAGCATAAGCCAAGGTGACATGATCAAGGCTGAGCGTTGAACCGGAG
>JANNNN010000090.1:0-5511 GCA_031398555.1 Planctomycetia bacterium
AGTGATCATGTCGACCACCAATTCAAGCAACGGCTCGCCGCGTGCAGAAACGAGCACCGAGTTCGTAATCACATCCGCACCGAGCGACAATTCACCTTTGAAATTGGAGCTCAAGCCGCCGTCGGCTTGAACGGTTTCTTGGTTCGACTCGCGTTTGTTCTCTTGATTGCCTCCCTTGCCACCTCCGCCCTGATTGGCTTGAAGTGCGGAGTCGTTTGCGCTCAGCAAGTCTTTGTAAGCTTCTTTAATAGTGTTCACTACCGAATAAGCATTAGAGTGCTTAATACGAACAAGCTTTGTGTAGCGAACGTCTTTTCCATTGGTAGGTTCGGGCACATCCCAAAGTTCAATCAGTTCTTTGATGGTGCGTCGATCCATGTCGTTGGCGCCAATTGCAATAATTGAACTTGTATCGTTGTCCGCGATGAAGCGAAGCTCCGTTTTCTTGCCGAGTTGCCGACTGGTGTCTTTCTTGTCGTCCATCGGCATATCGAATATCCATGAATAGAAACGATCGTTGCGGTCGTCACGCTTCTTCTCCTTTTCGAAATACTCATCGAGGTTTAGCTTGACCCAAGAAGCTCGGGCGTACTTAACAAAGAACTTGTCATAAGGACGCTGAGGGGGCTTGTTCACTTGCATCATCTCTTCCAAGCGATCGAGGGCCGCCGGATCTGAAGATTGCAAAATCAGACGGCCACCTTCGTCCAGTTGAATGATGATTTTCGCTGGCAAAGCTTGCCGACCGCTCGACGCTTGGTCGCTGAATTGGGAGTCGCGGGCTGTTTCGTCATTGGCTTCACTCGATCGACGTCGTCCAAGCGGTTCAAAAGTTCGGCGATTTTCAGGTGGAAGGATTCGATCGTCCGAGGGCGGTGAAACAGCCACGTTTGAAGTATCGGTTTTTCTTGATGTTTGTGGACTCGGTTCATCGTCGGTGATACTAATTAACGTTGAATTGTTGTCGAGTTGATGGGGGCCGAGCGAATTTTGTGTGACTTCGGACTTTGTTTTATCTGATTTGCTAGGTGCCTTGCTTTCGGGGACTTCGTTTTTGGGTTCTTCAAATTCGGTAGCATCGGGAATGTCGAGGGCGTTCGGTGCAATTTTTTCGAACTGTTCTTTGAGACGCTTCAGATACTCGTAAGTTTCAGGTTGCCGCGAAGCGTCGATCACGCGCATGGTGCTCGCTTTCCCGCCTGGCGGGGGAAGTTCGCCTAGCTTGACGAGCAAGCCGCGAACCTCTTCCATTTCGATCTCGTTAGCCCAAACGAGCACTTGATTATCTTGCACATTCGCGCCAACTCGCATCTTGTCCGTTTTCTTGGTGGACGAACTGCGAGGCGTGTACATGTCAAAATAGGAGTAACGACTACGATTCTCCTCCTTCTTCTCTTCCTCCGCACCCATTAGGAACTTGATACTCCCGGCTACCGCTTCGGCGTCTAATCTTCGCAACTGAATTACATTGGCGCTGCGTTGCGAGCCATCTAGCCGATCGATGATTGACTGAATCATGTACTGGTCAGCTATCGATGCATACACAATGATTGCTTGATTGTTATCATCCACTTGCAGCTTTGTGCTGGGTTCGAGGACGTCCATTGCCAACAGCGACTTCACCAGTTCACCGGGTTGAAGCGACGCAAGCCGAAACACTTTCATGCGGATGCCAACGCGTTCAAAGTCGGCGGCTTGGTTATTGGGCACGTCCATCCGTTCAATGAAGGACGCGACAATGGCCATTTTGTTTTGGGGAGCATGGACGATCACGCTGTTGTTGCGATCGTTGGCAACAAGATAGACCTCCTCTTTCTTAGTTGGTTTGCGTGCGGCGCCACCCTGCTGCTGTTGTTGCTGCTGCTGCATTTGTTCCATTTGCTGCTGCATCTGCTGTTGCATTTGCTGCTGCATCATTTCCATATCGCCGCCGCCACGTGAAGAAGAGGAGGGCTTCTTTAAACCCAGGAAGATCTCTAGCTGCTCTTTTACAAAAGTCGAGCGGGCATGTTTAAGCGGGAACTCGCGAGCTAGATCGGCGATCGCTTCAAGGGACTGTTCCTGGTCGAGTACCCGGTGTATGTCATTCAGATTGGCAGCGGCGTCCATCACTTCTAACCGATTGGTGGCGACAAGCGGAGTGATTTTGCCGTTGGGGCTGAGCATTGATTTGAACTCTTCGTGGACATCGGAGGCGAGCAAAAATGTTAGCTCGAACGATGATCGCACGAAGCGATGGGGCGGTTGCATTCCCAGCGCCGAAGGCTCCACTCGAGGAACCATCGAAGGATTGATAGATGCGATTTTTACGACGGAAACGACTCCTTCACTTTCCAACATCGTAAAACCGCGCAGCAATAGATGGCGATTGATAGCATCGCGAGTCTCTTCAATCGAATAGGGCCTCTGCGTTGTGAGGTTGAGGTAATCGCCGGGCAACTCTTGCCAATCAAGTGAGACTTTTGAGACTTCGGCGAGCCACTTCAGCAAATCAGGCCACGGTTGATTGCGAAACTGAAACTCGATTAAGCCTTTCTCGTTCGGCCGGACTTTCAATTCGTCCGGATTCGGAGGCTCAGGCGGCGCATTGGTGCGCTGAACGCTTTTGGGACCTGCATCTTTTGGATCTTTAGCATCCTTGGGTTTTTCATCTTTCTTCGAAGGATCCTTCTCTGCATTTTTTGCCGCTTCAGCTCCGGGAGCGGCTGCGGTGGCGGCCGCGGCTGCGGCTGCGGCGGCAGCAGCGGGATCCTGCGAATCGGGTGTTGGAGTCGATGCGACCGCTTCTCCAACGGCTGTCGCCGGGCGTGCAACCGGTTCTTGCGCAACGGCAGCAGGAATCGCGGTATACTGATTCCAAAATATGCATAGCGCCGCAAGTTGAGCAACCAACTGCGTTGAAGGATTAAAAATAAGCGAGCTCATAGATCCGCTGTCTCGATTAGATGTCAAAGTGAATGCCCCTCATTATGGCGCCGCTCATTATGACTAAGTGCTACCAAGCATGCTACCTGTTTCCAAGGAATTAACATCGCTTTGATAAACCGAATTCTGATAGGTGCCGATGAAGCGGGTTACGGACCAAATCTTGGCCCGCTCCTGATTGTCGCTACCGCCTGGTCGATACCGGAAAACATGTCGACCGAAGCCTTTTCGGCTGCCCTAGCACCGGTTTTCCGCATGCAGCCTTGGACTGCAGGATGTGAGCATATCTCGCTCGGTGATTCAAAGCAGCTGTATCAACCCTCCTCAGGACTAGCGTCGCTGGAAGCGGGTTTAATCGCAATGTTACTTCAGATTGATGCGCACCAAGGACTAGTTTGTCCAACTGATTTGCAGTTTTTAAGACAATTTGTCGTAAGGCAAAATATTCCTTCAGAAAACCAGCCGAATGGTGATTCGCCAGCGCCGTGGTACGAGCGACTCGAGCAGTGGACCGTTCCGTCGGTTGTTCCGCCAAAAGAGGTCGAACGCCTGTCCAGTTTGGCTCGAGCAGCCCTAGCCTCCCGAGCGATCCAGTTGCTGGGGGTTCGAGCTGCCATAGTCTCTGAGTCTGAGTTTAATGTGTCGGTGGCAAAATCGGGGTCCAAAGGGCAGCTTTTGTCAGCCACAACACTTGAACTGGTAAGTTCCTTTTGCATAAACGAACGACGGCCGGTTGAGGTCTTTTGTGATCGACAAGGCGGACGAAAGAATTACTTGCCGATTTTGTTGGATGCGATGCCCAACGAATGGTTTATTGAAACCAAGCGAACGGCCGCTCGATGCAGTTACCAAAATACGGCTACGCCACGACGCGAGATTCACTTCACCGTGGGCGGAGACAGCTTCGGACCAACGGCGTTAGCATCGATGCTAGCTAAATATCTGCGCGAACGACTTATGCAATCATTTAACGCGTTTTGGCAACAGCATCTACCCAACCTTCGTCCGACGGCGGGATATCCCCTGGATGCCAAGCGATTTCGCGGAGAGATTGAATCCACCGCATTCAAATTACAACTTCCGGAATCTGTTTGGTGGCGGAGTCGTTAGGAGTTGCCTTTTGTGTTTCGTTACGACCATAATTGCGGCTTGCAAAAGTTCAGTATAACTATCTGGGTGCAGTAGGGCAGCGTGGTGGCTGGTTTCGTGAGAAACCGCAGACACACAGTGAGTTTGTAATGCGACCGGTTTCTTACGAAATCAGGTACACGGGGTGAACTAGCTACGTACCCGTTGATGGATATGGTTAACTTTGTTTCGACCGATTGTGCAGGGAATGCAGCATGGAAGCGACGCTTGATGAAGCTCCGTTTGTTGACTTTGGCGAAGACAGTTTGTTTCCTTACCGAGCACCTGGCATGCGCCGCATCGAGGGTGATTCACGTGGGGAACTGCGGACGCATGTAAAGCAATTTGTCCCTCGCGTACCTGGTGTATACGGCATGCTCGACGCGCTCGGTCGCTTAATCTACGTTGGCAAGTCAAAATGTTTACGTAACCGTTTGATCAGCTACTTTCTTCCCAACAATGAAGAAGACAAAGCTGGTCGAATCGTTGAATCAACTTCCGCGATAGTGTGGGAAAGCCAACCGAGCGATTTCGCAGCGTGGATGCGCGAGCAATCGTTGATTCGTACTCTACAACCACGCTTTAATGTCCAGGGAATTCCCAAGCGAATGAAGCCAGTGTTCGTTTGTCTTGGTCGCAGCCCTGCTGAGCAACTTTACACTGCTAGGAGCGAAGATGCGAAAGCAACGGCTTGGATCGGCCCACTGCAAGGCGCCTCCCTCGCCAATCGCGCTGTCGAAGTGCTCAATCGTTTGTTTCAACTTCGTGACTGCAGTAGTTCGACTCCGCTTGGATTCACTGAGCAAATGCAACTATTCGATATCGAGCTTCGTCCGGGCTGCATTCGCCATGAGATTCGCACTTGCCTCGGTCCCTGCATTCGCGGTTGCTCACGGAAAGCATATGAGGCACAAGTGACCTCGGCCAAGAAATTTCTGGCAGGGAAGAACGACGATCCAATCTCGCAGATTGAAGCGCAGATGTTACGGGCCGCTCAAAATTTGCAATTTGAACAAGCGGTAGTACTCCGAGAAGACTTGCGTGCGATCGAGTGGTTGAGCCGCCGAGCAAATGACATTTACCGCGCCAAAAACACCTACACCTTCGTCTATTCAGTTGCCGGTTTTGAGGGGCAAGACGTGTGGTATCTTATTCGTCGCGGCCAAATCGAAGGGGCAGTTGCCGCGCCGAAGACCAACGCCGAAGCCACTCAAACGCACCGCTTAGTTCGGCGCTGGATCGATCAGGACTTGCATGTCGGAACCCACTTCGTGGCCCGGCCAGAAACGCTGGCTCTCGTTACAAGTTGGTTTAGAAACAACCGTCCAGAATTGAAAAATACACTAAAGCCAAACTACTTTTCCTGTGCGAGCCAAGGAAACGTAGCTAGTTGAGGCTGCCAGTAAGGCAAACGGACAATAAAAAAATACCAGCGAACCCACTAGTATTGATATCAAT
>JANNNN010000095.1:0-1483 GCA_031398555.1 Planctomycetia bacterium
GACTGTCCATGACGAGCGAGCTTTTGACTTGCTCAGCCACCTGGTCTTTAAATTGGGATTCGACCAACTTGCGTGGAGCTTTGCCGTTGCGAAAGCCAGGCAATTGGGCTTTTGGAACAATGTCGTTGAAGGCTTCCTTGCGATAGCGATCAACCTCGGAGCGAGGGATCGTGATCACAACGTGTCGTTCACAAGCCGAAGGCGTGTCGACTTTTACGTCGAACTCGAGCTTTTTTTTCTCGTCGGCAGGCAGTGCGTCTTTAGCTTCGTCGTTAGCTTCGTCGTTTTCAATGTCGGTCGTTGCCAACGCCATTGGGCTCCGGTTCATCCTGAGAAAATTTGGTTAGAAAGTATTGCGACCAAACGCCGCTGGATTCCTCTCGCCTGCCGCCAGCGATTCGCAAACCCGTAGAGGGGTAACGGATACTGACATGCACGCCATAAACTTATGCACATTAAAATAAAAAAGGGCAAATCGGCCTAGAGCGGGTGATGGGATTCGAACCCACGACAACAACGTTGGCAACGTTGTGCTCTACCAACTGAGCTACACCCGCAAGGTGTGCCACGGCCGATTTGCCCTAAATTTTTAAATTTTGACCGCTCAGCTCGCAATTGCGAACTGGAAGTCCAAGCTTCGATGCACATTTCTAGGTACGATTCACGTTCGTTAGCCGAGTCATGTCCACCGACAGGCTGAGATTATATGCTTCGGCTCTAGCGTTGCAATAGATGATCTAAGTTCCTTTGGTTGCAATAGAACGTTAATATTGCGATGAGGGACTTATCGGCGATTTTTTTGCTAGCCAAAAGTGGCTTTTGGACAAGGAAACACCCAGTGCTCGGTTTATTCAAAACGCATCAGATCTCTGCAAACCGTCCAGTGAAGCTAGCAGTGAAGCCGGCAGTGAAGCTGGCAGTGAAGCTGGCTGAAAATGGATGTTTCGTTAATAACGTCAGCGAGGCGGTAGAAGACCGAGGGCGAAAAATTCCTCTACTTTTGATGGCTGTTACCTGCGTTGGCTGGCTAGTGCCTGGGGTTTCAAGTGTTTTAGCGGGTTTGGTCCCAAGCGAAGTAGTCGTCGTCGTGAACGGTGGGTCCATCGACTCGCGAACACTCGCAAATTTTTATGTTTCGTTGCGAAATATTCCGGCTGCGAACGTAGTTGTGATCGACAAAGTGCCCAATGGGGAGGTCATTTCCGTCGACGAATTCAGGTCAAGAATCCTGACACCGCTTTTATTCGAATTAGATCGCCGAAAAATAAGCGGTCATGTGCAATGTATCAGCTACTCGAGCGATTTTCCAACAGCGGTCGACATTACCACTGACATCAAACCCCTAGGGAAGTTGCCTATTTTCTTTACACCAAGAGCTTCTATCAACGCGCTCACCTATTTCTATACGTTGGTTCAAGCTGCAAATCCAAATTACATTCAACTGCAGGCGAACAGTTACGCGCGTCGGGACATGGAGGCCTTT
>JANNNN010000151.1:0-5729 GCA_031398555.1 Planctomycetia bacterium
CAATCACGCCTGCCGCTCCAACTGGTACAGAAACGCCTCCAGAGCCGAAGTAAGGTGCCTTACAACACGCTGCACCTGAGATAGTTGAGACTTTTTTTGGAATTGAAACTGTGCTGCTAAGTATGACAGGCCAAGGTCTAGGGCGAAGGCCTTTCGACCAAACTGAAATCACTGTCGAAGTGCGCGCAGTCAACAATCGATTTCTAAAGATTCAAACACGTGTCAGCGATGCGATCGCAGGCTTGGAACCGCAGATTGAATCGGTGGTCAAGCAAGCGCTGCGACGCGGTTCACTGCAGATTGGCGTCTACCTTTCCGGAAAGACAGCCGCCAGCGACTACTGCCTACAAGAATCAGTCTTAGAATCCTACTTTCATCAATGCACGGCAATAGCCAAAAAGTTAGGCACAGTGGCCGGTGTAACAGTGGCTAGCCTGTTGACGTTGCCTGGCGTCGTAGGTGAAAGCGGCGGTCGGCTTGGAGAAGTCGATGAACCCTTGGCGACTAGCGTGCTGGCCGCAGTGTCCGAGGCGATGGAGTGTTTGAATCGAATGCGGCTGGCCGAGGGACAGTCGATGGGGACAGAACTAGCCCTGCAATTGGAAAAGCTGCGCGAAATCACCCTGCTGATCGAACATCGAGCTCCGAAGGTGATCGAAGAATACAAAACACGCCTGCATGGTCGATTAGCCCAATCGCTGGCTGAGATCGGTGGCCAGATCCAAGAAACGGATTTAGTAAGAGAAATCCTGGTGATGGCCGACAAAGCCGATATTCGCGAAGAGGTTGTCCGGCTGCGAAGCCATTTCCTCCAGTTCCAAACGCTGCTGGACGATTCGAGCAGCCAGGGGCGAAAGCTAGATTTCTTGATTCAAGAGATTTTTCGAGAAGTGAATACGATCGGATCGAAGGCCGGCGATGCGGAAATTGCCCAACGCGTCGTCGATATGAAGTCAATCATCGAACAAATGCGTGAACTGGTCCAAAATGTGGAGTGAGGACGTGGAAGACGCAGGTAAACTGATTATTCTGTCTGGGCCATCCGGCGCAGGCAAATCGACCGTGGTCAGACACCTGCTCACCGATTGCTCCCTGCCGATTGCGCTGAGCGTATCGGCGACAACCCGCCACCCACGGGCCGGTGAAGTGGATGGCAGAGACTACCACTTTGTCAGCCGCGAGCAATTTGAACAGATGAAGTCGGCCGGCGAGTTCCTCGAATACAAAGAGGTTTTTGGAAGAGGCGATTGGTACGGAACGATTGCCGCTGAAGTCGATCGTGGATTGAATTCAGGGAAATGGATGATTTTGGAGATCGACGTGCAGGGCGCTTTAGCAGTGATGCAATTGCGATCTGACACGATCAGTTTTTTTGTTCATCCCGGTTCATTGGATGAACTTGCGATCCGATTGCGGAGACGAGGTACAGATACCGAAGAGGCCATCGGGCGGCGATTGGAAGTCGCGGCTGAAGAACTGCAAGCGCTAAAGCACTATCAATACGAAATTATCAACCGAGAGGTCGAACAATCGGTTGCCGAAATATGTCAACTGTTAAATCAACACGTTCCCGGAGTAAAGCATGCTTGAAGAACTAAAAGAAGAAGAGATCGTCAACAAAGTTGGCGGACGATTCAAACTGTCAACGCTGATTCAAAAACGACTGGTACAAATCAATCGCGGCAGCCGTCCGCTGGTTGACTTTGTTTCCGAAAACAAGATGGAAATCGTTCTGCAAGAAATCCTTCAGGACAAAATTTTCCTAACCGCCGCAGGCGAACTGACCTTAGCAACGGAATCCGAGGAAGGCGATTTGCTGGACATGGATAGCCTTGAGCTATGACAGCGGCTCGCATCGTAGTAGGCATCGCTGGCGGGATCGCGGCCTTCAAAGTTGCATCCACTGTCAGCAAACTTGTCCAAGCTGGGCACTCGGTTGATGTCGTATTGACCGAGAACGCCCATCAATTTGTTGGACCAGCCACTTTTGCAGCCCTCTGCGGACGAGCCCCCGTCACCGATATCTACGACTCGCGCTATCCGCTCGGGTCGCACATCGAATTAGCTGAACAAGCCGATTTGCTGTTGATCGCACCCGCCACGGCTCGCGTGCTTGCGAGCTGTGCGCTGGGTTTGTCAGATGATCTACTCAGCACGTTGTATTTGACTTGCGAGTGCCCCGTCTTAATGGCTCCGGCGATGAGTAGTTCGATGTGGAGCAAGCCGGCGGTCAAGCGAAACGTAGATCAGCTGAAAACCGACGGCGTGCAGATGATCGGCCCCGAAAGCGGCTGGTTGAGTTGCCGCAAGCAAGGTGAAGGACGCATGGCGGAAGCAGAAAACATTCTGGAAGCAATTTTCGCTTGCCTCAAGAATAAAAGCGAGTGAATACAGTTGAAGATTGTAGGTTGGGTGCCACTGGTTCAGCCAGTGCAAACGAAGGATGGAACTATGTAACTTCGATTCACTGGCGAAGCCAGTGGCACACGAAATAATCAGGAAACTTGAAACCAGTCCTCAACTTAGGTTTGGATGAAGAACTAGACAGGCTCAAAGTGCCACATGGCAAGGATTTTGATTACTTCCGGACCGACTCGTCAGTATCTGGACCCAGTTCGTTACCTCACCAACGCCAGCAGCGGACGTATGGGGGCAGCGTTAGCCGACTCAGCCATCGCGCGCGGTCATGAAGTCGTTGTCGTAACTGGGCCCGTTCAAGTCCAATACTCAAGTTCGGCTGAAGTGATCGAAGTCGACACCACTGACGAGATGCTCGCTGCAGTCCTGGAAAATTTCCCTGCCTGTGACGGTTTGATCGGCGCGGCGGCTCCTTGCGATTACATGCCCCGCCGAATCCTCTCGGATAAAATCACCAAGTCTGGTCAACCGATTCAGCTCGAGCTAATCGAAACGCCAGATATCGTCGCCACTGCCGCCCAAAAAAAACTAGCTCATCAGTGGGTCGTTGGCTTTGCGCTCGAGACCGAAGATTTGCGATTTCGAGCCATCGTCAAAATGCAACGCAAGTGTTGCGATATGATGGTCTCAAACGGCCCGAGTGCCATCAATTCGCTCTCGAACGAAGTCGAAATTCTAGCTGCCGATGGAACCACAATCGCCTACGCATCGGGCGACAAACGGACCGTCGCAAATGCGATTATTCAAGCCACAGAAGCTATCCATCCTCGATGAAACCACTCGCCACGTCTACGCAAGTCGATCTCGCAGTTCAACTCGGGCGACTCAAACTTCGCAATCCGATTTTGGTTGCTTCTGGCACGTTCGGTTACGCGCGTGAAATGGAGGGGATCGTCAATCTCGCCTCGCTGGGCGGGATCCTACCAAAAACGATTACGCTCAATCCGCGCTTGGGCAATGCTCCCTGGCGAACGGTGGAAACGTCAGCTGGCTTGCTGAATTCAATCGGCCTTGATAACGACGGCGTCGATACTTTCATTGAACAACATCTGACTTACTTGCGAACCATCGATTCGGCAATCATTGTTAGCGTTGCGGGCAAGAGTCGCGATGAGTTCGTTGAACTGGCCAAACGTATTGAAGTCGCCGGTGGAGCTGCCGCATTAGAGTTGAATATTTCTTGCCCGAACGTTTCTGGCGGAGTCGATTTTGGTACCGATCCCAGCATGTGCTACGACGTAATTCGAAGTGTTCGCGACAATTGCAGTTTGCCGATCTTGGCAAAGTTAACTCCGAACGTTTCCCGCATCGCTGAAATCGCCAAAGCCGCAGCCGAGGGTGGCGCAGACGCAGTTTGCTGCATCAACACGCTGCTCGGGATGGCCATCGATTGGCGACGTCGCAAACCCGTCCTTGGAAACATCATGGGTGGCTTAAGTGGGCCGGCGATCAAACCGGTCGCATTGCGTTGCGTCTATCAAGTCGCCAGCGCGGTGGATATTCCAATTGTTGGAATCGGCGGCATCGATAACATCGATGACGTGATGGAGTTTTTTGCTGCCGGAGCCAGTGCAATTCAAGTCGGCACGGCGAATTATTACAATCCTAAAATCAGTCAGACGTTGGTCGAGCAATTGCCTTCCGCCCTCGCGGAACTTGGCGTCAACTCGGCTCGCGCAGCTGTCGGAACTATTGTGAAAGCCAAGTAGAGTCATGCGTGTTCTTTCAGGTATTCAACCCACTGGTCGATTTCATTGGGGCAACTACTTCGGCGCGATACGTCAATACATCGAACTGCAAGGCGCGCACGAAGGTTTGTACTTCATCGCAAATTTGCATGCGCTGACAACAATTCGTGACGCAGAGTTGCTGCGGAGTTTGACTCGCGATGCCGCCATCGATCTGTTGGCCCTCGGATTGAATCCACAAAAGGCGACTCTGTTCGTACAGTCGGATATTCCCGAAGTCTCGCAGCTGACTTGGATTCTGATGACCGGCGCACCGCTCGGATTACTTGAACGGTGCCACGCTTTTAAAGAAAAGAAAGCCAAAGGTCTTACCGCCGATGCGGGCTTGTTTACCTATCCCGTTCTAATGGCCGCTGACATTCTTGCTTACGATGCCAATTGGGTTCCCGTCGGCCAAGATCAAGTCCAGCACATTGAAGTCTGTCGCGATCTAGCAGGTAGCTTTAATCACGAGTTTGGTGAAGTGTTTGTATTGCCCGAAGCTCGCTTGCTGAACGATTCCGCCAAGGTAACGGGTACTGACGGAGAGAAGATGTCCAAAAGTTACAACAACACAATCGGCATTTTTGAACCTGAGAAGGACGCTCGTAAAAAAATCATGCGCATCAAGACCGACACGCGTCCGATGGAAGACCCCAAAGAACCCGAAAGCGATCATCTGTTTCAACTCTACAAGTTGATGGCCTCAAACGATGAGATCGCCGAGATGGCCGCGCTGTATCGTAAGGGTGGATTCGGTTATGGACAGATCAAGACGGCTCTAGCGGATGCGGCCCAAAAGTACTTTCAACCTGCGCGAGATCGTCGAACTGAACTTGAACGCGACCCGGATTTGGTCAGTGACATTTTGGCTGATGGCGCTAAACGAGCTCGCGCTAAAGCCGCCGAAGTGCTCGCACGCGTTGAAGCGGCCTGCGGGATTTCTCGCTAGTAGCTAGTAGGGTGTGTGAAGAAGTCGCCCTTATCGCGCATATCAGCTCGACAAAAAGTGTGCGCTCTCAAAACTGCTACACCCAAACCAACGAAGCGACCACGTAACACACCGTTGACCTTGGGTTACATGTGTTACACCTCTTGCTTGTACATGGGGCACGAATAATCAATCTTTTCCGGTTTGACTTTTCACGATCATAGTTTTGTGGCCCCCAAAAGTCGCAGGTGCGCGGCACCTTGTTGTAACGTCTGCCACGCATGCGACTCAAATCAGTTCGCAAAAAGCACTTCTTAAGCGGTCATGTTAAGGCACTGCGAATACGCGGTTAAGACTTCGCGTAGAAGCTCGCTTTCTTATTGTCATCGATCGAAAGATGCCTATCGTATTGCTCAGCCACACAAACATTATCGAGTTACCTTACAAGGTCATTCGAAATGCGAAATACAAATTCGTTTCTTGATAGTTTCAGCCATCTTTCGAAGCAGGAGCAAGCAGATGAGGACAATTGGGTTCAACGTTCGAAGACCTCGGCCAGCATTTACACTCGTCGAGTTGTTAGTGGTTATCGCGATCATTGGCATCCTGGTTGGCCTACTACTGCCAGCCGTACAAGCGGCCCGCGAGGCGGC